>JBEBDF010000017.1:0-32009 GCA_041157105.1 Bacteroidota bacterium
TAGCTTGCTTCACTAAGGAACTCGCTTTAGATTCTGCCTCTGCCTTTAGGGCATCCATGATCTGCTGGCGTGCTTCATCTGCTGATAGCCCTGCAATCTTCTCTAGTTGGCTGATTTGATTCGCTAGTATCGCTTCTGCTTCTTCGCGTTTCCTATCTACATCTTCTAGCTTCTTGCGGTAGTTTTCTTCTTTCGATTGTACGCTTTGTTTAGCTGATTGTAATTCTTGTTCCGCTACGCGTTGTTGTTCCGCTTGCTGTGCTAATACGCGTTCTTTTTCCCGCAATTTTTGTTCGTTTTCTACAAGGATTCCTTTTTTATTTTGGGACTCTTCTTCGAATTCAGAGCGAAGGCGTAGGAAGTTTTCCTTCGCTTCTAGCATACGGTCTCTCTTGATGTTCTCTGCAGTGATTTCTGCATTTTTAACGATATCCTCCGCTTTGCGTTGGGCATCAGTTTCGATGTTTTTATTTACCTTGGAGTAGAATACTTTTCCGGCAAATAGACCTCCCGCCGCGGCGATGAGGGGTAAAATAAAGGTTAATATAGTCGACATATAGAACGAATGTGTGTTTATACATTAGTTCCCTGAAAAATCGAAAAAAAGGAAAATTATACCGTGAACTCGGCCGCAAGGGTTAACAATTCGTTGTTTTCATCCAGCACGTCGGCCTGGAGCGAATTGTGTTCTGCGTCAAATTTCAAACCACACATGGCTAAATCGAGTGCCACCATCGCCATCACGGCTGCGGGATCTGAGCTATTTGTTTGTTGTTCGTAATAACGAACCATTTTGTTCACTAATGATGCTGCATTTCGTACGTAAGCCTCCTCGCCCGGACTAACCTTTAAGGCGATACTTTGTATGCCTACGATCAGATTACAAGGGATTTTAGGATTCATGGATTGCGTAATTGGTCAATGCAATGATCTATTTTTGTAATATATTCTTCTAACTTTTGTTTCAACTCAGCGGTGGGAACTGCTGTGTTATCTGTACTAGCTACAATTTTAGCGAAATTATCTGATTTTTTAAAGTTTTTCTCCAATTCTTTTAGCCGTCTTTGGGTTTTAGCAAGTTCCTCTGATTTAATGGCTAATTTCTGCTGGAGATCTTCTAATTCTGCCTGTTTTTGAACGAGAGTTCCTTGAAATTCGTGTAAACGCGCCACCATCCCGCTGATCTTCAGCTTAAGATTTAGGTATTGCATTTTTAGTTCACTTTTCATTTCAGAGCTAAGCTAGGTTTTCCGTTTTTCCAGGAGAATTCTTTGAGTAATATATAGGCCAAAATACAAATAAATCCGATGTTTTGGCTGATAAGTAATGGAATTTGCAAGCTATTAAAAATGGATCCCGATTGAATCGCCAAAACCCCTAAAGCAATGTACCCGATTGCAGCCATCCAGCGGTAGGGTGCCGGGTCGAATTTTTGGCCCCCTACGTAACACAATAATGTCATCACGATCGCAGAAGCTAGGAATGAATAAGCACACGCCATATAGCCATAAACGGGGATAAACACCACGTTGCCTACTAAAGTAACTACGAGCCCTATAACCGTAATGACCGTTCCCATGTAGGTTCTGTTCGTCTTTTTAAACCAAACAGATTGCGTGTAATACACCCCTAAAAACAGGTTGGCAAGAAGCAAAACAGGGACTACACCTATGCCTTCCCAATAAATAGGCTGGCGTAAAAACAATCCTTGAATCCAGAACAAATTAGAACTCACACCTACCCATAAAATCAGGCAAACGATGACAAACCAGTGGCTGACCAAGGCTAAATTAGCTTGACTATTTTCCGCGGATTTTGAACCTAAAAAGAAAGGTTCCGCAGCATATTTGAAAGCTTGGATCGCCAGACTCATAAACACCGAAAGCTTGTAGCAATTACCATAAATACCCAGTGCATCCTCGGATGTCCTTCCAGTGTAAAATCCATCAGGTAAAAATTCTTCTAGCAAAAGGCGGTCAAACATCAAGTTGAACATCGCCGCTAAACTCATGAACATAATGGGGTAGGAATAGACCCATAACTTCTTCAATTCACTGCCATCCCAAGTCCACTTGAAATCCGCAAAACAAGAACGCAACCAATAAAACAGACTTGCGTTAGCCAGTAAATTCGCTAAGAAAATATAGCCAGCACCGATGCTCGGTAAATAGAGATTCTGTAAAAATACGGGTCCCCAGTGTCCTTCGTGCATTGGTTTTAATAGGGCTAAAAAGAATAAGTTCAATCCGACGTTGATTAGGATAGAAACGATTTTTGCCTTGACAAACAATTGGATTTTTTGCTCTAATCGTAAACGGGCAAAGGGTATCGCCGTTACTGCATCGATGGCTAAAATCAAGGCTAACCAACGCATGAATTGGCCTTTTCCTTCATAGCCTAATTGCGCCATTAAAGGGTCGGAAAAGACAATCAAGCCTACAGTAAGGAACCCTGATGTTAAAATAATCGCCGTTAAAATGAGGTTATAATAACGCTCCGGAGCCTCTTTTGCATACCGGAAATAGGCCGTCTCCATTCCGTAGGTGTAGATGATATTGGCGATGGCTACGTATCCATACAATTTCACATTAACGCCCAAGGCAGCCGGCATAAAGGCAGCCGTGTGGATGAAAACCAATAAAAAATTTAGGGAGCGCCCCAGGATGGTACTGAATCCGTAGGAAAGTGTTTCGCCAGCTAATTTTTTAAGAATGGACATGCGTGAATGTTCGGTCAATTCTCAAAGTTACAATTTATTGCTTTTGATAGCCGATGATTTGGTAAAAATGCTCAGAATAACTTTCGCTGATCGGAATGTGGTTCTCGCCTATTTTGATTTTTTGGCTGCGAATCGACTCCATCTTGCTAAGAGAAACTATAAACGATTTGTGCACCCGAATGAAATCGGTGGACGGCAATTTTTCCTCGATAGATTTCATCGTCATGCGACAAACTATCGGGAATTTTTGGGTTCTTAGGTGGATTTTAATATAGTCTTTTAAGCCCTCGATGTACAGAATATCCTCGAGCATAATCTTCATTAATGAATAATCTGCATGAATGAAAATGAACTCTAATTTAGGGGCTTCTGCTGGTTTATGTACTAATTGTTTGCTCTTGTAATAGTCTAGAGCTTTATGACTTGCCTTTAGGAAACGCTCGAAATTGATCGGTTTAAGAACGTAGTCAATCACGTCTAAGTTAAATCCATCCAGCGCGTATTGTTGGTAAGCAGTCACGAAAATAACCATGGGTTTTGTCGTCAAACTCTCTAGAAATTGAAGCCCCGTCATGCCTGGCATTTGGATGTCAAGGAATAGCAAATCCACTGGATTGTTCTCTAAGTATTCCACTGCTTCCATTGCGTTTCTACAACGTTTAACCAGCTGAAGAAAGGGAACTTTGGATATATTATCTTCCACTAAATCTAAAGCCAAGCTTTCATCATCCACCGCTACACATTTTAAAACGGTACCAGGAATTTCAATTAGGTTTTCCTCTGACATATTAGACGTGTTTAATGGTGAGGGTAATTTCGAATTCCGAATCCGATTCTTTGATCACTAACTCATGGTTAGAGGGGTATAATAACTCAAGACGGCGATTTACATTCGCTAATCCGATACCTGAGCTCTCGTCTTTTTTCTCATTTAGGGTGGCACCTTTCTTGTTTGCCACATGAAAAGTTAGCTCTTTAGCAGAATCTTTTAATTCAATTTCAATGGTCGGATTTTCAATGAATCCCACACCGTGTTTGAATGCATTCTCAACAAATGGAATCAATAACATCGGTTCAATGCTGCTCGATGTAGGCCCTAGTTCATGTTTGAAATTGATTTGTATATCATCCCCAAAACGTATTCTTTGTAAGTCTATATAGCTCTCCAAATAGGCTAATTCTTTACTAATGGGAACAATGGAATCATTTGTTTCATAGATCATGTAGCGCATTAATTCTGATAATTTCACGACCACCGGCTCTACCATTTCAGGTTTTCTTCGCGATAATGAAACTACACTATTCAACACATTGAACATAAAATGTGGGCTGATTTGCGAACGCAAAAAGGAGAGCTCCGATTTCAAACGCTCGTTTTCTTGTTCTTTGATTTGCTCATCTTCCTGCATTCGATCCGAAATCAAACGATAAGATGTTCCAATGGCTGCGTAAAATAATAATTGAAAAATCATTCGCATTAATCCGCCTCTTCTTGGACCTCCAGATCCGCTACCTTGACCTTCTAGGTGGATAAAATGAGAATATACCCAGTGGAATAATTCTTCATGTACCCAAAGCATAAAAACGATAGCTCCCGTTAATGTCACCAAGTAAATTATAACGCCTTTTGCGCGCAGTAACTTAGGAAGTAAAATCTCCGTGTTTAAGTAAAAGAAGGGGATATTAATGACAGTGAAACTAGTCATGTAGAAAATCCAAAAATAAGAGCGTCGAATCTCTTCCGGGTTATTCGAATTTGTATTTGGCCCTAACAAAATGGGAAGAGCAATCAGGAATGCCCAAAAAAATAGGTGCAATAACAGGCTCCTGAATTTAAACGTCTTATTTATCATTGGGTTTTATTTTGCTTTTTGTATTCAGCGAATTCAAATTAAGAGAATCTTCCTTATATTTCCAGTATATTTTCTACCACTATCCTGATTGTGCCGATGAAAAGGCAGAATGATTTTAGGTAGATTTGCTTAAACCTTGTTTTAACCATGAAAAAAATCCTCTTTTCGTTGCTGCTCGCCGCACCTATTTGTGTCTGGGCTCAGCAGTCGATTCCTCTCACTGATTTATCCGCTTTTGATCAGCCCAGCAAGAACTGGACCATTGAGCAATCGGTTTTTGCCACGTATTCAGATACGCTATTTCAGGTAAGTCCTGGTAAAGGGATTTTAGTAAATACGCTAAGAGGTGGTAAATACCATAGGACGGATGATTTGAAGTCCAAAATGGAGCATGGAGATATTCGATTATTAGTGGATTTTATGCTGCCTAAAGGAATGAATTCCGGCATCTACTTGCAAGGTCGCTATGAAGTGCAATTATATGATTCATGGGGCAAGAAGACGGTGAAATTCGGTGATTGTGGGGGAATTTATGAGCGTTGGGATGATGCACGTGGTAAAGAGAAAGAGGGTTATGATGGGTATGCTCCTCGCCAAAATGCGAGCAAAGCTCCTGGTTTATGGCAAACTTTGGAAATTGATTTTCAAGCACCTCGTTTCGATGCGAATGGTCGAAAAATTACAAATGCCATTTTCAAGAAAGTGATTTTAAATGGACTTGTTGTTCAAGAAAATATTGAAGTTTCTGGAATGACTCGCGGAGCGATTTTTGATAAGGAAGCCCCTTTTGGCCCTCTCCTGATTCAAGGGGATCATGGACCAGTAGCCTTTAGAAATTTACGTTATGAGACGTATGAAAAACCAACAGCCAGTTTAGGCGAGGTTTCTTATGACTACTATACCGGTAAATTTACGGATCCTATCGTACCTAAGTCAAGCCCAGTAAAATCAGGTAAAATACCAGCCTTAACCTACCGTGTTATTCCTGTAAATAATGATTATTTAATTCATTACAAGGCAGAATTAACTATTCCAGAAGATGATAACTACGAGTTCCAAACCTATTGGACAGGTTCTGGCGAATTGAAAATTGATGGCAAGGTATTGAACCAGGGTGCCCATTGGTACAATGAAATGGTACCAGCATCTACTTTTCTAAAGGCAGGGAAACACCAGTTAGAAATTGTTCATATTAAAGATTTTCCTTGGGGCCCCAAGGCTTTGGGTTTAAACGTGAAGCGCATCGGAGCTCGCTTAGTTTCCTTGCATGAAAGAACTTCGCTATTAGATCCAGATGCGGTCGGATTAATCGAAGTGAAAGCAAATGCAGAGCCTGTTTTACAACGTTCATTCGCCTTTCATTTAGGGAAGAAAAAGACCCATGTGATTCAGGTGGGTGATCCGGCAGGAGTACATTACAGTTATGACTTGAAGCAGGGGGCTATTCTACAAGTGTGGCGAGGGAAATTCCTTGATGCTACTCAAATGTGGGATAACCGTGGCGAGCCTCAAACATCCGAGCCATTAGGTTTAAATGTTGTTCAAGATGGCAAATTTCCACTCGTATTATCGCACCAATCACAGCCTGATTCAACCGAATTAGTGTACAAAGGCTATCGATTAGAAGCAGGTCGTCCAATATTCATGTATGAATGGCCGGCAGCTAAATTACGTTTAGAGGATCGCATTCTGCCAGCAGGAAACGGACTTAGAAGAACATTAACACTCTTGGGTGCGAGTCCTCAAAAAAGTGATGTGGAAGTAGTTTTAGCCAATGGACACCACTTATCAATTGTACAAAATGGCCTGGCATCTCAACCTGGTAACTTTATTGAATGGAAGGCTGCCTCGGCGGAATTATTAAAATCAGCCTCAGGAGCTCAACAAATTCGCGTGCTATTTACGGGGGCACAATTCACCTATGATTTGATTTGGTAATGATGAAAAAATATACAGCTTTCGTACTCTTGTTTGTAGTCGCGCTAGGCGCATTTGCACAAACAAAACCTGCTTCTAAGAAAGAGCAAGATTATTATGAAATCAAGACCCTGCCAATCCCGAAAGAGATCTATTTAGAGGTGGGTGGCTTGGCTACAATGCCGGATGGCCGTTTAGCGGTAAGTACGCGCAGAGGGGAGATTTGGATCGTAGAAAATCCGTATCAAAAATCGAGTCATCAAACGTATTACCGTCGTTTTGCTAGCGGTTTACACGAGGTTTTAGGACTTGCCTACAAGGATGGTGCTTTTTATTGCTCTCAACGCGGTGAGTTGACGAAGATTACTGACACCGATCGCGATGGTGTAGCCGATTTGTATGAGCCTATTTATCAGTTTGATCTATCGGGAAATTACCATGAGTATACCTACGGTCCCGTGATCGATAAAAATGGAGATATGTGGGTGAGTTTGAATTTAGCGTGGGTAGGTTTTGGTGAAGGTAAGTTTGCCAAATGGCGTGGATGGTTCGTTAAAATCTCTCCAGACGGCAAAATGGAGCCTTTTGCCGGAGGTTTACGTTCTCCAGCTGGCTATAGTTTTAACGAAGAAGGAGACCTTTTTTATGGTGAAAATCAAGGTGATTGGGTAGGTTCAGGTCGCGTGACACATTTAGCTAAGGGTGAATTCGCAGGTAATCCAGGTGGTCTAAAATGGGCGAAAGAGCCTAATAGCCCGTTGAAATTAAGCTTAGAAGAGATTCAAGATAATGGGGCACCTATGTTTGAGGCTGCAAAGAAAAATCCAAAGATCAAATTGCCAGCAGTATGGTTCCCTCACGCTATCATGGGAATTTCCACCTCGGACATCTTGCAAGACACCACAAAAGGCAAATTTAGCCCGTTCCCAGGACAGTATTTTGTGGCAGATCAAGGTCAATCTAAAGTGATGCGAATGGGTCTGGAGAAAGTGAACGGTGTTTATCAAGGTTTTGCGATTAATTACCGTGAAGGTTTCCAGTCGGGTATTTTACGTGAGCGTTTTGGACTTGATGGCAGCATGTTCGTAGGTATGACCTCTCGTGGTTGGGGAAGTACAGGGAAGGACGATTATGGCTTACAACGCTTGTTTTGGAATGGAATTATGCCCTTCGAAATTGACATGATCAAAGCTAAATCAGATGGATTCGAATTTAGCTTCACACAGCCAGTGGACGTGAATTCAGTCAAGAAAGCGGCTTCTTATGCGATTCGATCGTATATCTACAAATACCAGCACCAATATGGTAGCCCAATTATCGAGTTAAAAGACTTAAAGATAAAAGGGGTAGAAGTGTCAGCAGATCGCAAGAAAGTGCGCATTTCCATCGATGGCATTCGCCAGTTTTTCATTCATGAATTTACCTTGAAAGGGGTGTTGAATGAGAAAGGGGAGCCTTTATTACATGAGACGGCTTATTACACCTTGAATGAGATTCCGGCAGGACCAGTTTTAGTGGCGACGGCACCTGAAGCAGAAATCCGGGTGAAAGTAAGTGAAACGGTAGTGAGTAAAGGATTAGGCTACGAATTAGCCATCTCTAATTTATTAAAGAAACACACTTGCTCTGCATGCCACGCGAAAGATAGCAAGTTAGTGGGGCCTGCCTTCACTGAGATTGCGAAACGAAATTATTCGAACCAGAAGATCTTAGAATTAGTATACAAACCAAATCCACAAAATTGGCCTGATTACGCTACAGAAATGGCTCCAATGAGTCATGTGCCTAAGGCGGATGTTTTGAAGATTGCAGGTTGGATTAATGGCCTTAGGGAAAAAGAAGGTCTGAAGAACCGCGACTAAATAAAAAAGCTCTCTGCGATGAACAGAGAGCTTTTTTATTGTACTGTATAAAGTTTATTACTTGGATGTAACGTTACCTTGAATCGATAAAATGATTTGAGAAACCTGGCCATTATTCATTACGGTTACCGTTTTATTGAAGTTTCCTGGGCGTCCAGCTGAGTTGTAAGAAGCGGTTACTTTACCTGTTTTACCTGGCATAACTGGCTCTCTTGTCCATTCTGGAGTGGTACATCCGCAAGAGGGTTGCACGTTAGAAATAACGACTGGAGTTTTTCCTGTATTCGTAAATTCAAAGCTGTAAGTGGCTACAGTTCCTTCTTTGATCGTTCCAAAATCGTGCTTCTCTTGTTTGAATTTTAAAGCTCCTTGCGCATTCGATGCGAAGGCAAAGCCTAAAACAAGCGCAAATAGGGCGATTATTTTTTTCATAACTAATTTTTATTGTTTTGATACACTTCAAATCTATAAACAATAAAAGATTTCTGCAAGTTTCTTGTCTGTATTCTCTTTGGACGCAGAGTATTTTGTTGTATTTTTACGTGTTTAATAACACCAAGCATTTGAATCCAGTCACTTTCACAAACCCTAACCTTTCGTTCGATCCTGACCAGGTACTCGATGACTATCGTTTAGCGGTTATCAGCCGTGCATGTAGTCTTTTAGTGCGCAAAGAGGTGTTTTCAGGTCGAGCAAAATTTGGTATTTATGGAGACGGGAAAGAGCTTTGCCAAATTGCATTAGCGCGTTCGATGCGCCCCGGGGATTATATTTCGGGTTATTACAGAGATCAGACGATTGGCGCTGCCATTGGAGATTTAACTTGGCCACAATATTTTGCCCAATTATACGGACATCCAGATATACAATTTGATCCGCATTCCGGCGGTCGCCAGATGAATAATCACCACGCAACGCGCTGGTTAGATGAAGACGGTAAATGGTTAGATCAAACATCTCGATACAATACAGTGGCAGGAATTTCGTCCACTGCTGGCCAAATACCCCGTGCTTTAGGTATTGCCTATGCTTCTAAAATGTACCGTGAAAGAGCTGATTTAAAAGATCACGGAGCACTTTTTTCGAAAAATGGTCAAGAGGTTTGTTTCACAACCATTGGTGATGCCTCCACCTCTGAGGGGATGTTTTTAGAGTGTATTAATGCTGCCGGGGTTTTACAGATTCCGATCGTCTTTTCAGTCTGGGATGATGGCTACGGTATCTCGGTTCCCATTGAATTCCAAACGACTAAATCGTCCATTTCAAAAGCTTTAGCAGGTTATCAACGCAATGAGCAGGAGAAAGGATTAGAAATAATCCAAGTGAAAGCTTGGGATTACCCGGGATTAACAGCTGCTTATCAAAAGGCAGCGGAGTTAGCTCGAACAGAATTTGTTCCCTGCCTTGTTCATGTTATCGAATGCACGCAGCCGCAAGGTCACTCAGCATCCGGTTCACATGAACGCTATAAGTCGGCCGAACGTTTGGCTTGGGAGCAGGAAGTGGATTGCAATGTGTTGTTCCGTCAATGGATACTAGAGCAAAAAATAGCCTCAGAAGAGCAATTGAAGGCGTTCGATGCGGAGGCTGTTGTATTAGCTCGCAAATACCAGAAAGAAGCTTTTTCGGCCTATATGGCCTCTGTTGAGGTTGATAAAAAAGGTTTTTTACGCATTGCCAAAAACCTTTTAGAGTCTACGAATGAGCCTAGTTTATTGCAGCCTATCATTGATGAGTTGAACGCGCTACCTTATCCCATTTTTAGTGATTTAGTCCGAGCGGGTCGCAAGACATTACGCGCTTTTCGATTCTACCAAGGGCCAGCGGTTAAGTTGCTGCGCAAATGGTTAGATGACTTGGAAAAATTGAATCGCAGACGTTTTAGTTCGCATCAAACCAGCGAGTCAGATGAGTCTCCTTTGTTAATTCAAGGAATACAACCTACCTACGAAAAGGATCCTGCTTTAGTGGATGGCAGAGAGATCTTGAATAAGGCATTTTCGCAGTTTTTAACTGATCCGCGGGTATTTATTTTAGGGGAAGATGTAGGGAAAATAGGGGATGTTAATCAAACTTTGGCGGGATTACAGGATATTTATGGACCGTTAAAAGTAACAGATACCGGTATTCGAGAGGTGAGTATTGTGGGTCAAGGAATTGGGGCAGCCATGCGTGGTCTGAAACCTATTGTTGAGATTCAATATTTGGATTATATATTTTACCCGTTCCCGATTCTTTCCGATGATTGGGCATGTTTACATTACCGAACAGCAGGAGGCCAAAAAGCCCCGATGATTCTTCGAACCAGGGGTCATCGTTTGGAGGGGATTTGGCATTCTGGAAGCCCAATGGCCGTATTAATCAATGGATTGCGCGGTGTACATTTCTGTGTTCCACGGAATATGACTCAGGCGGCAGGAATGTATCGGACGTTGTTGAAAGGCGATGATCCAGGAATCGTAATTGAATGTTTGAACGGTTATCGCTTGAAAGAGCCGATGCCGTCTAATTTAGATGAGATTGAGGTGCCTTTAGGTATTCCTGAAATCTTGCGAGAAGGAACGGATATTACAGTGGTGACCTATGGTTCGATGTGTCGAATTGTGATGGAGGCGGCAGAAACGTTGGCGGGATTAGGCATTTCGGTGGAAGTTATTGACGCCCAAACTTTATTGCCTTTTGATCGCCATCACAGTATTTTAGCTTCTATTCAAAAGACGCACCGCGTCATCTTTGCAGATGAGGATATGCCGGGTGGAGCATCAGCCTATATGATGCAGGAGGTTTTAGACAAACAGGGGGCATTTACTTGGTTAGAAAGTCCAGCAGTTTGTATCGCGGCGACAGCTCACCGACCTGCCTATAGTTCAGATGGAGATTACTTCTCCAAGCCGAATACCGAGAATGTCGTAGATACGGTGTATGAGATTATGCGTGAATCTGATCCATCGACTTATCCAGCTATTTATTTTTAAAATGAAACCCTATTTTCAGGCTATTTGGGACGGAATTCAGAGCACTCGAAAGGGGATGGCTCTGACGTGGAAGCATGCCTGGGCTGCACGCAACCAGCGCAGCATTCACAATGTTCAAGATCCTGATTATTTTAATCAAAAAGCTGGTATTGTCACCTTGCAATATCCGCAGCAGCAAATACACACACCCGTTAACGGACGCTATCAATTACACAACGAGATGGACGATTGTATCGTCTGCGATAAGTGTGTTAAGGTTTGCCCGGTGGATTGTATAGAGATCGATCCGATCAAAGCAACTGGTCTAGTAGGAACGGCCTCCGATGGCTCACCTATTCGTTTGTATGCGGCTAAGTTCGATATCGATATGTCCAAATGCTGCTTCTGCGGCCTTTGCACGACCGTTTGTCCAACGGAATGTTTAACGATGACTTCGGAATACGATTTCT
Source organism: Bacteroidota bacterium (assembly GCA_041157105.1). Classification (GTDB taxonomy): domain Bacteria; phylum Bacteroidota; class Bacteroidia; order Cytophagales; family Spirosomataceae; genus Aquirufa. The sequence goes on from JBEBDF010000017.1 coordinate 11,776, forward strand.
CAGTCTTTGATGTAAAGGAACATAATTTTGAATTTGCGAATTTGACGCCAGAACAAGCTGCTGAAAAGCGCGCATTGTACGAGCAATTTGTAGCAGAAAAGGAGGCGTTAAAAGAAGCAGCTAAAACGGCGGAACCAGCTACTGAGCCTTCAGAGGATAAGCCTGTGCCTAAACCAGCCTTTAAGCCGGCTTTCAAACCTAGCTTCAAACCCAAGCCTAAACCAGACGCAGAATGAGCCCGCTAGTAATTGCCTTTTTGGTATTGGCCTTATTGACCTGTAGCAGTGCGCTTTCGATGTTGTGGACAAAGAATTTATTGCACGCGGCACTGGCGATGTTCTTAACGATGCTTGGTTTAGCTGGATTGTACGTCTTAGCCTATGCGGATGTCTTAGCTGTCGCACACTTATTGGTATATGTGGGAGGGGTGCTAATCTTGATTCTGTTTGGTATCATGCTAACGAATCAAACAGACCCTAACACCAGAAAGAATCACTTGATGACACGGGAATCGAGTCGATTATTCCCCTTATCTATCGGTTTATCCTTTTTTTTAGGTCTTTTCTGGTTATTTACCAAAGGCCCTTGGATAAACAACTTACCGGTAACGGGGGAATCTAAATTGAGGGAAGTAGGTTTGGGTTTATTGACCGAATATGCGTTTCCGTTCGAATTAGCAGGAGTATTTTTATTGATTGCCTTGATTGGCGCCACTTTTGTCGCAAAGAGCCATGACTGATATTCCGGTTATCTATTTCTTGTGGGTTTCCGCTTTTCTGTTTGCAACGGGTTTAGCGATTTTGTTATTGAAGAAAAATACGATTTTTGTTTTGATGGGAATAGAGTTGATTTTGAATGCCGCAAATCTGAATTTAGTGGCCTTTGCTAAAAATGATCCTTCGCTTCAGGGCTTATATCTGAGTATATTCGTCTTAGTTGTGGGTGTTTGCGAGATGGCGATAGCCTTAGCGATTGTATTGCAGGTATATCGAAATTACCGCGCAATCGAAGTGGATCAGTTCAAATCTGAATACTAGAGATTTTCTAATTGCTTTTTGAATTTGAGGGCTTTCATTTTGCCTAGGACTTTGGCCAAATCCTCTTCCGACGCCTCCTTCAGCTGTGCCACCGTCCCAAAAGCCTTTAATAACTTCGCAGCCGTCAACTTCCCAATCCCCTCCATGGTCTCTAGCTGAGAAACAATAAAGTTTTTACTTCGCTTATTCCGGTGCGCTGTAATTCCGAAGCGGTGGGCCTCATCCCGTAACTGCTGAATCAGTTTCAATGACTCCGATTTCTTGTCTATATATAAAGGAAGACTGTCCTCCGGAAAATAGATTTCCTCTAATCTCTTTGCGATACCGATGATGGGAATCTGACCGTACAATCCGATGGCCTTCAGTGCATCACAAGCGGAACTCAACTGGCCTTTCCCGCCATCGACGATGATCAAATCAGGTAATTCAGCCTCTTCTTCCAGTAAACGTGTATACCGGCGCGTGATCACCTCGTACATCGTGGCAAAATCATCTGGACCTTCGACCGTTTTAGGAGTAAACGTGCGGTAATCCTTTTTAGAAGGTAGTGAATTCTTAAAGCACACCATCGCAGAAACCGGGTTGGTTCCCTGCAGGTTCGAGTTATCGAAACATTCAATGTGCTTAGGTAGGTCTGTCAGACGAAGATCATTTTTTAATTTGATCATCACGCGCATTTTTCGATCGCCGCCACTTTCCTCTGCCGCTTTGCGATCTGCCTTTTCTTTTCTAAAGTACAAGACGTTTTTTAAGGACATATCGAGAAGCTTCCGCTTATCACCCTGACTCGGCAACGTATTGCGCGCTCCCTCGAACTCGATCGACATGGGAATGTTGGTGATAATTTCTTTGGCCTTACTCTGAAACTGATCTCGCTTCTCCCAAATCAACATCGTCAACAACTCTGCCTCATCTTCCTCTAATTTCTTTTTGACTTCCCAGGTCTGTGACTGCAAAATCGTTCCGTTAATGACCTTCATGAAGTTAATATAGGCCAAAGACTCATCCGACACCATCGAAAATACATCCACATCATGGATTGATGGATTAACGACGGTAGACTTCGCTTGAAAATTTTCTAAAAGCTGCCACTTTTCTTTCCACTCTTGCGCTTTTTCAAAAGAAAGAAGGCTAGAGGCTTCCTGCATTTGAGTAATGAAAAAGCTTTTAGCTTTTTGGTAATTGCCCTTCAAAATCTGAGATACTTGATCAATATATTCCATATACCGAACCTCCTCTTCTAAACCCTCACAAGGCCCCTTGCAATTGCCAATATGGTATTCTAGACAAACTTTGTATTTCCCCGCTTCAATGTTAGTCTCCTTCAGATTCAATGCACAAGTCCTTAAAGGATACAGCTGATGCAACATTTCCAGTAAGGCATTCATCAATTTCGGATTCGCATAAGGCCCAAAAAACGTCCCAATCACATGATTAATCCTCCGCTCTGTTATGAGTCGAGGAAAGCGCTCTCTGGTCAAACAAATAAACGGGTAGGTCTTGTCATCCCGTAACAAGATATTGTATTTAGGCTGAAACTGCTTTATCAGGGTGTTTTCGAGTAGTAATGCATCGAATTCCGAATGCACGATTGTAAATTCTAAGTTTCGGATCTGCGAGACGAGTCGTCGCGTTTTATTGTCCTTACCTTTCGTATTCGTGAAATAGGAACTGACGCGATTTTTTAAATTCTTCGCCTTGCCTATATAGATGATGGTCCCACTTTCATCGAAATAGCGATACACCCCCGGTTCTTCGGGTAGGGTAGGCAAGATGGATTTAGGGTCAAAAGTGGACATAGGCCAAAATTAAACAAAAATATCTTCTTTGTGATTTTTGTAATTATCCAAGGTGACTCTTTCTATATAAAGTCATGATTATGCTCATATGATGCCTTTGTTAACTAACAGCTATTTCACGACAAAACACCCTTTTCTGCCGACTAAAGTTTAATTCTCAATTGTATTTAAAAGATAAAATAGCCCTCTAAATCGTCTATTAAGAGAATACTTCAATTTAAAATAAAAAAAATGAAAAAATATCTGCAAAATGATTGCGTGGATTGTAAGTATTGGACATATTTGTTCCTATGTAATAGTGTAGCATAGTTGATGGTGGTATCGTTTTCCCGAATCACTTTTAGGCGTCTGTTGTACTATTTTAAGATTTGTTTACCAACTAAACTTATTTAAAAATTTAAAATTTATTCACCAATATCAGAAAGGAGGCCAATTGAACAAGTAAAACTCGAAACCAAAAATTTAATTTAAACTAACTTAATCTTTATCATGAAAAACAATTTTTACCAAAGTCTTCGAAGCTTTCTTTTGCTAGCTATAGTGATGCTAGGAAGCTTTTCGTCATTTGCCCAAGACCGCAAGGTTTCAGGTAAAGTCTCTGGGACAGATTCTCAGGGAATTCCAGGTGTTAGTATCTTAGTTCAAGGTACCAATACAGGAGCAACAACAGATGTTAACGGTTCATTCTCAATAACTGTTAAGTCTAATGCAGCTGTTTTAAATATTTCAGCTGTTGGCTATAAGTCACAATCAGTTACAGTAGGATCGCAATCTTCTATTAATGTTATATTAGCAGAAGATAACAGTCAGTTAGACGAGGTAATCGTTACAGGTTACTCAGTTACTAACAAGAAAGCGTCTACAGCCGCTGCTTCGATAGTTAAAGCGAAGGATTTGCAAATTGCACCTTCAGGCAACGTTGAGCAGCAACTACAAGGTCGTGTAGCCGGTGTTACTTTAATCACAAACGGACAACCAGGTACGAACAGTATCATCCGTGTACGTGGTTTCGGTGCATTTGGTGGTAATGAGCCATTGTACGTTGTGGATGGAGTTCCAGTAGGATCTACTGATTTCTTATCTCCAGACGATATCGAGTCATCTACTGTATTAAAGGATGCGGCAGCAGCTTCTATCTACGGTGCTCGTGCAGCGAATGGTGTAATCGTTTACACTACGAAGAGTGGTTCTCGCAATAAAGGACTTACAGTAACTTATGATGGATTGTACGGTGGTACAGATCCTAACGTAGGTGGTGCTCCTAAAATGTTGACCCCTCAAGAGCAAGCTGACTGGACTCACGTTGCATACCGTAACAATGCGGCAGCTAACGGAACAGCAGCAGCTTACACTCACCCTCAATATGGTACATCTGCTCAAGCAGTTTTACCTACTTATTTGCACTTTAATGGTGCGAATGGTGTAAACAGTGGTGATTTGGCAGCAGCTCAATTAGCTTATGCAGCTAATCCATTGACTACTTTCGTAATCAGAACAAACAAAGCTGGTACGAACTGGTATGATGAAATTACTCGTTTCGGTAGCACAATGCGTCACTCATTAGGTATCCAAGGTGGAACAGACAGAGGTCGTTTCTACTTAGGTTTATCTGGCCAAGAGCAACAAGGTATCTTGTTAGAGAACGATTTCAAGCGTTATTCAGGTCGTTTCAACTCGGAGTGGGATTTAGGTAAGAAAGTACGTATTGGTGAAAACTTACAATTTACGTATCGTTCAGTTCGTGGACAAGCAGGTGGTAATGGTGGTTTAGGAATCGCAGCTGATGAGTCAGTAATCTTATCTGCTTACCGTATGCCTACAGCTATTCCAGTATTTGATGATTTCGGTAGCTATGCTTCTACAAAGGCAGGTGGTTTTAACAACCCACGTAACCCTGTTCGTCAGATCATGCGTAACAACTTAAATGACAATAACTACAATGCGAATGCATTCGGTAACATTTATGTTGAGTATGAGCCAATGAAGGATTTAATCGTTAGATCATCTCTAGGTGGCCAGTTCAATAACTCAGCATTTAAAAATTACAACTACAGATACTTAGGTGATTCAGAGCCTGAAGCATCTGATTCATTCAGTGAAGGATCTAGCTATGTATTCTCTTACGTGTTCACTAACACAGTGGCTTACAAATACAAGTGGAGAAAGCATGGTGTGAATATTTTAGCTGGTATGGAGGCATTGAATACAGGTGCAGGACGTAGTATTTCTGGTTCAGGTATCAATCCATTCTCAATGGACTTAGACTTTGTAACTTTAAATGCAGTTCAGTCACCAGTAGTTAACTCTAACTTATTCTCAGGAGTTAATTTCTACTCTTTATTCTCTAAGTTAGATTATAACTTTGACGAGAAGTACTATTTAACTGGGGTTGTTCGTCGTGATGGTTCATCTCGTTTCGGTTCTCAGAATCGTTATGGTATCTTCCCTGCTGTATCTGCAGCTTGGAGAATTACTTCAGAGGAATTCATGAAAGATCTTCCTGCTATCAGTGATTTAAAATTACGTCTTGGATGGGGTTTAATGGGTAACTCAAATAACGTTGACCCAGCTAACCAATTCTCTTTATATGCTGCTAACAGAGGTGGCTCATTCTACCCAATTGATGGTCAATCATCAGGTGCAAACGAAGGTTATTTCCGTTCTCGTATTGGTAACTCAGCTGCTAAATGGGAGACTTCTGAGACAGCTAACATTGGTATGGATGCGACTCTTTTGAATGGTAAGTGGGAAATCGCATTAGACGTTTGGAGAAAAGATACACGTGATTTATTATTCGGTGTACCTCTTCCTGCGGTTGTGGGTAACTCTGCTGCAGCTCCTGCTGTTAACGTAGCGAAGATGCGTAACCAAGGTATTGATTTACAAATCATTAACCGTGGTAACCTTACATCAGATTTGAAATATGAATTGACATTCAATAATTCATTCTTAAAGAATGAAATCGTTTCATTCGCTCCAGGTATTACGAATTTAATTGGCGGATCTTTCCGTGGTATTGTTCCAGTACGTATGGAAGTGGGTCGTTCGTTATCATCTTTCTACGGCTACCAAGTAATGGGTTATTTCAACTCAGCTGCTGAGGTTGCGTCTGCTCCTGCACAATCAGGTGCCGGTGTAGGTCGTTTCCGTTATGCTGATATCAACGGTGATGGTAAAATTACACCTGCTGACCGTACTTACTTAGGATCTCCAGTACCTACTTACACTGGTGGTATCAATGTTGGTTTAACATACAAAGATTTTGAATTTGCAACGTATTTATATGCATCTGCAGGTAACAAAATTTGGAACCAATCTAAGTGGTTTACAGATTTCCACGGAACGTTTGAAGGTTCAGGAAAAGGTGAGCGCGCTAAGAAATCATGGACTCCTGCATTAGGAAATAACGCTGAGGCGCCTATCTGGGAATCAGCATCAAATATTTCAACTTCAGCTGCTGAGAACTCATGGTATGTAGAGAATGGTGATTACATTCGTATTCAAAACATCTCATTAGGATACAACATTCCGAAGTCTTATACTTCGAAAATAGGTGTCAAGCGTGCTAAATTCACTTTATCTGCTAACAACATTTTGACCTTTACTAAATACAAAGGTTTAGATCCAGGTGTAGGTGGAGCAGCAGATACAGGTTTTGGTATTGATGTGGGTAACTACCCAGTGACTCGTTCATTCAACGCATCTCTTAACTTGACTTTTTAATTAGCGAAAGCCTTATTTAATAAACAAGAAAAATGAAAAATAATCAAATTTTAAAGCGAATCGCTTTAGTGAGTGTGTCAGCTTTAACGTTGACCTTCGCATGTAAGGATCAGTTTTTAGAAGTTGCGCCTACTGGTTCATTAGCAGAAGCACAATTATCTTCTAAAGCTGGTGTGGAAGGTGCCTTGATCGGTGCTTATGCTCAATTAGCAGGTAAGGGCTATACGCGTCTTGCAGCAGCTAACAACTGGGTTTGGGGTTCTATCCGTGGTGGAGAGAGCAACAAAGGAACTGACCCAGGTGATTACTCAAATATTAACTTGATGCAACGTTATGAGATTCCAGCAAATGATGGAGACTTGAACGGTACATGGCAGGCAAAATTTGAGGGTGTTGCACGTGCTAATGCAGTTATTAACTTAGCAAATGGCTCTAAGTCTTTATCTGCTACAGATAAGACTCGTATTATTGCAGAAGCTCGTTTCTTACGTGGTATTTACTACTTTGAGTTAAAGAAGTTATTTAACTCTGTTCCTTATGTGGATGAAACAGTAGGATATGGTAAAGGAATTGAAAAAGTTGCAAATACAGAGGCATTCTGGGATAAGATCGAAGCTGACTTTGCTTTCGCTTATACTAATTTGCCAGCAACTTCTTCTTCTGCAGGTCGTGCAAACAAATGGGCTGCTCAAGCTTTCTTAGGAAAAGCTTTGTTGTTCCAAGGAAAGTTTGCTGATGCTAAGGCGAAATTTACTGATGTAATCACGAATGGTGTTACTACGAACGGTAAGAAATATGGTCTAGTACCTAAATTTGCTGATATTTTCAATGCAGTAAATGATAACAATGAGGAAGCTGTATTTGCGATTCAATCAGCAATGAATACAGGATCTACGAATAACGCAAATGGTTTCGATGACTTGAACTACCCATACAATACGGGTGCTGATGGTCCAGGTAACTGCTGCGGATTCTTCCAGCCTTCTTTCTCAATGGCAAACGCATACCGTACAGTGGGTGGTTTACCTATCTTAACTGAAACGGCAGGTGCTCCAGATTATAACTTAGCTGCTAACGCTGTTAAGCATGATTATGGTCTTAATTCAAAGGATCCATTTACAGAAGATGCAGGTCCATTAGATCCACGTATTGACCACACTATTGGTCGTCGTGGTATCCAATACTTAGACTGGATCGAGCACCCAGGTGCTAACTGGATTCGTAAGCAGGATTATGCAGGTCCGTATTCACCTAAGAAATATGTGTACTACAAGTCTCAAGAAAACTCTTTAACTGATGGTTCTTCATGGACTCGTGGTTATGCTACGATGAACTACAATATCATGCGTTTTGCGGATGTATTGTTAATGGCTGCTGAAGCAGAAATCGAAGCTGGTTCATTAGCTAAAGCTTTAGAATACGTAAACCTTGTTCGTGCTCGTGCAGCTAACCCTGCTGGTTTCGTGAAAAAGGGTGGTGTTAATGAAGCTAACTATGAAATCGAGCAATATACGTCTTTTGCTGATAAAGCTGCTGCACAAAAAGCAGTTCGCATGGAGCGTTTATTAGAATTAGCTACTGAAGGTCACCGTTTCTTCGACTTAGTTCGTTGGGGAATCGACGTTCCTACACTTAATGCTTACCTTGCTCATGAGGCTAAGATTTTAGTGACTAAGTTCGGAGGTGCTACTTACCAGGCAACTGATAAGTATTTACCAATTCCTCAGCAACAAATTGATATTCAAGGAACTTCTGTATTGAAGCAAAATCCAGGGTATTAATCAATGCTAAATTCTGTTAAAAAAGGTGGGATATTAATCCCACCTTTTTTATTTTCGCTCTATATTAAAATGGACCTATGCAGCTTTTAAGATTAGTTATTTTTATTGCTTTTTCTTCCTTCGTTTTCTCTTGTAAAAACGCCACTACTTTCGAACTTTTATCTGGTGATGACACCGGTATTCATTTTTCAAATAAGATCACGGAGAATGACTCTCTGACTATTTTGAAGTATGAATACCTATACAATGGAAGTGGTGTAGGTATGGGCGATTTTAATAATGATGGTTTGCTGGATATATTTTTTACGGGCTCTCAAGCGAATGCTTCTTTGTATTTAAATAAAGGAGATATGAAGTTTGAAGAATTAAGTAAATCGGCGGGATTAGATACAAAGAATCGGTGGTGTGCAGGAGTGAGTATTGTAGATATAAATGGGGATGGCTTATTAGACGTTTATGTTTCTGCAACATTGAAAAATGCAGAAAGGGATCGTCAAAATATGTTGTTTGTGAATCAAGGAATTACGGATGGTAAACCGCGTTTTAAAGAAGTAGCTACGGAGTATGGAATTAATGATTCTGGTTACAGTGAGCATGCTGCTTTTTTTGATTATGATCGGGATGGAGATTTGGATTTATATGTTTTGACTGATGTAATTGATGAATTCCCTTCGCTTTATCGTGCCAAAGTTACCGATGGATCCTATCCTAATACAGATCGATTATACCGTAATGACTGGTCGAAAGAAAAGAATCACCCCGTATATACGAATGTTTCCAAAGAGGCAGGAATTACCATTGAAGGCTATGGTCTGGGGATAAATATCTGTGATATAAATCAAGATAATTGGCCTGATATTTATGTGACGAATGACTATGTATCGGATGATATATTGTATATCAATAACCAGGATGGGACCTTCACCGATCAGGCTAAAGCCTATTTTAAGCACACGAGTCTTACGGCGATGGGTAATGATGTCGCGGATATTAATAATGATGGTTTGGCGGATATCGTAGCTTTAGATATGTTGCCTAAAGACAATGAGCGTAAGAAGCAATTAGCGCCTCCTAATAGCTATCAATCCTATCAGAACAGTGATTTATATGGATATACTTACCAGTATATGCGGAATACCTTGCAGCTAAATGCCGGTAAAAAGGCCGACGGATCTCCAATGCCTTTTCAAGAAATTAGTTTGATGGCGGGTGTGGCAGAAACTGAATGGAGCTGGTGTCCTTCTTTAGCTGATTTTGACAATGATGGTTTCCGTGATTTATTGATAACGAATGGTTTTCCGCGCGATGTAACGGACCGTGATTTCATGTTATATAGAGCTAATTCCTCTCGACTAGCGTCAGAGTCCACTTTAATTGAACAAATTCCTATTGTAAAGGTGAATAACTACGCTTTCAAGAATAAAGGAGGTTTACATTTTGAAGATGTGAGTGCTGTTTGGGGTATTCAACGACCGTCTTTCTCGAATGGCGCGTCTTATGGAGATTTGGATAATGACGGAGACTTAGATTATGTAGTGAACAATATTAATGATGAAGCATTTGTGTATAAGAATAATACGGTAGAAACGAATGCGGATAAGGGTCATTATTTGCGCGTAAAAATGGAAGGACGAGGCCAGAATACACAAGGGATTGGGACTCGTATTGAGGGCTTATATGCTGATGGTACGTATTTTTATTATGAAAATTCGCCTTACCGAGGTTATTTGTCTAGTGTCGAAGCAGTGGCTCATATAGGTATGGGGACCAAACAAAAGATAAAGGAATTGCGCATTATTTGGCCAAATGATTCAATGCAGGTAATTACTAATCCGGGTGTAGATAAAGTTGTAAAGGTCACTATTTCAGAGGCAAAGCAACCTTATGTTTCATTATACAAGACTCAAGCTCCTTTACTTGTAGATGTTTCAGATCAATTACAATTAACTGATGTGCACAATGAATATGATTTCATTGACTTTAATTACCAAAGTTTGACTCCTTTTAAAATGTCTCAATTAGGTCCTGGTGCTTCAGTTGGGGATGTGAATGGCGATGGTTTAGAGGATTTCTTTTTAGGTGGAGCTAAGTTTTACTCAGGCATTTTCTATCTACAACAGGCTAATGGAAAATTCATGCCTAAATTGTTAGAAGGTTCAGCAGATATAAAATATAAATTAGGGGAGGACTTAGGGTCCTTATTAATCGATATGGACCGTGATGGTGATCTTGATTTATATATTGCTAGGGGTGGGACTGAAAGTCAACTAGGGGATGCAAGTTTTCAAGATGTTGTCTATGTAAATGATGGTAAGGGAAACTTCCGTTTAGCCCCAGCCGCATTACCCGTCTTTACGGAGAGTAATTCTGCTGTAAGGGCAGTTGATTTTGATAAAGACGGCGATTTAGATCTTTATGTTAGTGGACGAAATGTACCCTTCTCCTATCCCAAAGGAACGGCTTCTCGTTTATTACGAAACGATTCAAAAGCAGGGCTGATCAAGTATACGGATGCCACTGCAAAATGGGCACCAGATTTGCTAAAACCGAGCTTAGCTTGTGATGCTGTTTGGACAGATGTTAATAACGATGGCTGGTCAGATTTAGTGGTGGCAGCGGAATTTATGCCAATTCAAATTTATCAAAATCAGAAAGGTCGCTTAGTCAAATTAGAAAACACCGGATTAGAAGAAATGGCGGGTCTTTGGGGATCAGTTGTTAGTGCGGATTTTGATCAAGATGGAGATATTGATATCGTAGCTGGAAACATGGGCAAGAATACCTTGTTAAAGGCTAACGTGAATCAACCTGTTGACTTATTACATGGCGATATTGATGGAAATGGAGTATATGATGTATTTCCTTTCGTGTATTTCCAAAGTGCTGCAGGTACACCTGTTTCTGCTCCTTTGTTTGGGAAAGATGATGTGCATAAGCAGTTGAATTCCACACGTCAGCGATGGGTGTATTACAAAGATTATGGCAAGGTAAATCAAGAAGATTTTTTTACTGAAAAAGAGAAACCTAAGGCTGCAAAATTGTCCATTACTGAGAATGCTTCAGTGTATATCGAGAATAAGGGAGGAGGGAAATTTAAAGCTAAAGAATTGCCTGATATGGCACAATTATCTTCGTTGAATGGAATGCAGGTTTTAGATATTAATGCAGACGGTTATCTGGATATAGTGTATGTAGGGAATAATTTTGCGAACGAGGTAGCGATGGGTCGTTATGATGCGTCGAATGGTGGGGTTTTGCTAGGAAGCGCAATAGGCTTTACTTATGCCAAGAATTCGGGCATGTTGGTTCCAGCTGATGCGAAATCCTTAGTCGGGATACAGGTGGGATCGGACTTAGTTTTTGTAGCTCTTCAGAATCGTGGGCCCATGCGTGCGTTTAGGCCAAGTATTGCTTTCAATAAGGCTAAGGTAGAGGAGGGGAAATCATTTACTTATACCTTAAAGGGGCATAAGCAAATGATCGAATGGAAATACGGGTCGTCTTATTTAAGCCAAAGTGCAATTTCCCAATCTTTTGTACCTAAAGGCTCAACGATTAATTGAGTTTTTGAAGATTCGAACTTGTAAGCCAGGTGTTAATTTAATGCCTGGCTTTGTTTTTCCAAATTGGTAATTACCTACAACAATATCTAGATCTCCATCTTTATCATAATCTCCGGTATCGAGAGTCATGTATTGTGCGTCCGATGGATTATTCAGGTTACTCGTTTTAAATTGTAAATTCCCTTGGTTTTGGAAGTAGACAAATGACTCATTTTTTCCTTTTTCATTTTCTGTAAAGAAGGCAATCGATGCCAAGTCTAAATCCCCATCTTTATCGAAATCTTGTGCTACTGTTTTAGTAGCCCCATAGAGTGGATAAAAGTAGGCTTCTTTGAAATTATTTTTTTGATCATTTAAATAAATGTGGACGCCATGATACGCTTTCTTCGTAATGGAATAGTCTGCATTGTCTCCATTTGAAATGATGATATCATCTGCACCATCTTTGTTCATATCTGCCACTTCCATATAACTACTGCCCCAAACCGCATCAAATTGAAGGATAGGTTTCTCTACAAAAACTCCCATCCCTTTATTAATGAATAAGGAAACACCTTCTCTAGCTTGCGCCATCAGGACAAGTAGGTCAGGTTTTCCATCGCCGGTATAATCTTTGATTATCACATTCCTGGCACCTGCTTGATTTTTTAATAAATGACGTTTCTTTGATCGTCCATCTACCCAAACTAACTGACCAGCTTCGTAACCGTATTCACAAAGTAGAAAATCATTTTCTCCGTCGCCATTAAAGTCTGCTAATTGCATGTCAACTGGTCGCTTTAAGGAGTCAATTAATTTTTCACTCTTATTGTCTGATTTAACTTGTGAGATGCTCCCTAATTTTTGATCGTTAGGATACATTTTACCAATATTCACTAAATAAGATTTACCCTCTACAAAGAATGTTTTAACGTTAGGGCTTGTGGTGCGAATGTTAGAAGTGACTTCTAAATTAGCATTGAGGACGAGCGTCTTGTTTGAATTAAACCCTACCCAAATCTCAGCTTTATCTGGGTGAACTTTAACGGAAGTTACACCCCCACTAAAGGAGGATTTCTGTATAAAGGTTTCTTGCGAAAAATGATATGCATCCGAGCTAATGCTACTTTTGCTTTTTTGTGAATTAGCTTTTGCGGGGGCATTTGTCACATAATAATCCACGATTGCTTGCCACTCCTCCACGCTCATCTGGGGCGTATCAGGGTAGATATTTAAGGCTACAGCAGATTGGAATTGCTCCTCAGGCATGGTGGTTAATAACTCGAATTTATTGCGCATGCCTAGTCGATAAGACATTTCCACTAAAACGTGATCATTCCAAGTCTTTTTGTCTAATAGACTTGGGTCTGGGAATTTGTGGCAGGAGCTACAATTTTCTTTAGCTAACTCTTCTCCTGATTTCTTAGAATTACAGGCAAAAGTCAATAAAGCAATAAAAATAAAAGCTATATTTTTCATTCTGGTATGGCGGTGGCGGTTGAGTTAATTAGCGTAGAGTCTCCTCCAATTCCACCTACGCAACTAAAGTCAAAGGCGATGTTTTCAGGTTTTAAAAAAGGCATTTTTTGGTATCCGTCTAGTGCAAGTGATTTGTCTTCATAGACTTTTTCCATAAACTTCGTGAAGGCGGGCATGGCCATTTTAGCCCCTTGACCTAATTGAATATTTCGGTAGTGGATGCTCCTGTCATCTCCACCTACCCATATTCCCGTCACTAACTTTTGCGTGACCCCCATAAACCAACCATCAGAGAAGTTAGATGTGGTTCCAGTTTTAGCTCCTATTTCATTTCCAGCTGCTATTGAACTTCTGTTAAGTCCTTCTGCTGTTCCTCCGGGTTCACGTACCGCACCTTGCAACATGAAGGTCATCAAATAGGCAGTCTCTGGCTTCATGACTGCTTTCGCAGTTGGAGAAAATTCGCGTAAAACCACGCCATTTTTATCCGTGATTTTCAGAATGATGATTGGGTCGATTTTCTCCCCTCCATTGGCGAAAGTGCTGTAAGCAGAGACCTGTTCGAAAACAGACACCTCTGAGGTACCTAAGCAGAGTGAAGGACCTTCGTAAAGTGAACTCGTAATGCCCGCTTTGTGTGCAAAATCAGCAATTTTACTGGCTCCTAAGGATTTCATCAATTTCGCTGAAATCGTATTAATGGAGCGTCCCATCGCGCGTCTTAGCGTTAAATTCTCATAACTGTATTTGCCGTCTGAATTTTGGGGAGTCCAGGTGTCATTCGTTAGACCATCTTCTGTCCCAAATGTCACAGGTTCATCGACATACTTATCACAAGGCGTTGCTATCTCATTTTCGATGGCAGCCCCATAAACGAAAGGCTTAAAGGTAGAGCCTGGTTGGCGCTTACTTTGGGCTATATGATCATACTTAAAGTATTTATAATTGATCCCACCTATCCAAGCTTTCACATGACCATTCGTAGGGTCCATCGACATCATACCAATATTCAGGATTCGCTTGTAATAACGCATGGAATCTAAGGGGCTTAACGTGGTATCAATGTCTCCGTGATACGAGAATACAGTCATTTTAATTGGGCGCTTTAATTCCTCCCAAACCCGCATCTCATCATTATTATAGGCCTCCATCAAATCACGGTAACGCTGGGTACGTTTCATAGCCGTAGAAATAAAGCCTTTTAATTCTTGCATTTTCTCATTCACCCAAGGGTTTCTCCCAGTCCAATGTTGATTAAAAGCAATTTGCTGCGCTTTCATATGTTCTTGCACCGCATCTTGAGCATATTTTTGCATCCTCGAGTCAATCGTTGTGTGAATACGTAAGCCGCTTGTATACAGGTTTAATTGTTGATCCTCTGGCCGGTCTTTATTGATTTCAGCAAGGATACCTAGAATCTCTTTGCGAATCGATTCGCGTAAATAGGGTGCTGCTCCCGTATTTTGGTTTTCTACTTTGTAGCGAAGGTTCAGTGGATCTGCCTTCATCTTTTCGGCATCCTCTTCTGTTAGGTACTCGTATTTAGCTAGTTGGCCCAAAACGGTATTCCGACGCGCAAGAGTTCTTTCCGGTCTGATGCGTGGATCATATAGGGAGGGATTTTGTAGTAAACCGATTAAGGTGGCGGCTTCAGGGTAGGTAACTTTTTGGACATTTTTTTGGAAATAGGTACGGCAGGCTACCTGAATTCCATAGGCATTATTCCCAAAACTTACCTCATTCAGATACATCGCCAGGATTTCCTGCTTTGTGTATCTACGTTCTAATTTGATGGCTAAAATCCATTCCTTGATTTTTGCAATGGCCGTTTTTAAACCACCCACCTTCATTAATAATCCCATATAAATGGGGTCATCTTCTCCATATTCTAAGGATCGAGTATGGAATAAATTCTTAGCTAATTGCTGGGAAATGGTACTGCCTCCTCCAGAGGTACCGAAAGAAAAAAATACACGCGCCATGGAACGCACATCTATGCCAGAGTGACTGATGAATCGAGCGTCCTCTGTGGCCATTAGGGTATTGATAAGTATGGGGGAGAGCTCTTCAAATTCAATAGGATTCCTATTTTCGCGGAAGTACTTCCCTATCTCTTCTCCATCTTCTGAGATTAAAAGAGAGGCTTCTTGGCTTTTAGGATTTTCTAATTCTTGAAGGCTAGGCATACCTCCGAACAACCAGAGAAAATTATAATTTACAGCAGTAATAAAAAGGATGGTAAATAGGAAGGTGCCGCCAAAAATTTTGTAGGCTAAACCAATTCTATTCACCTTATTTTCTTGCTTTAATTCCATCATTTGTTAATCACCTTTAGCATTTCTGTTGCCTCCTTCAATAGGGGACTCGTAGGGAAGGAAATCATAAACTCTTCCAATAGACGCTTACATTCTGTTATTTCGTGCATTCCCGCTTTTGATAACGCCATTAAAAATACGATTTTATCTTCCAATTTACTACCTGGATAGTTTTGCTGAATCAATAGACAGCTATCAAAGCAGGTACTAAACTCTTTTTCTTTAAAACGTTCATAAGCCTCCTCGTATTTTTTCTGAGCTTGTATTTCTTTGTTTTCTGACAAGGCCCCATTTTCTAACTTGAGGATCATAGTTTTAAAATAAGAACTTGGGTATCGTTCAAACAAGGTAGATCGATAAGTGGTTTTTAGGGCTCCCTCATTACTTAAATACAAAATGTAAAGCGCCTCTGCTTCATAGCCCGTGCTAGGGAATTCTGCTAATAAGCGCTTCAAAGCAGCGTTAGCTAACTCATTTTCAACTAATTCTAGTCGAGCAAGTTTACCTAATTTATAAAGAGACTCTTCCTTTATTTTGGCTACTTTAGCCTTGTCTGCAGCACTTGTTGGAATAGCTTTTAACCAATTTTCCTCCGCTTTATCTTTCGAAATAGTATTCTTTGTAACCGATTTTTCAGTTGAACGATCTGCTTCAGCCGACACGCTTAGGCTAACGTTCTTGTTTCTGCGATTCCAAAAATCTTCTAAAGCTCGATTTCCCCAGCGATTATTAAATTCGATACTTCCCTGAATGCGAGCTTGCACATTATTAAAGTAAAAATTTTGTTGATCTGTGCTAAAAGGGCGTCGGGTGAAAACAGGGGTTATCTTGACTGGCGCGTTCGTCACCTTTGTGGTCGTGTCTTTCTTTTGTTGATTTAAAAAAAGGGAATGCAAGGCAGCTGGGCTCAGTTTTGAAATCTGAAGTAAGGAATCCTGCAAGGTGATTTGATTAGATAACGAGGAATATGCGCCCCAGGATTTTTTTAATTTTTGCGCCTTTGCATAATCGGGATGGCTGCTGGCAAGGTAGGTAGCAGCACTATCGTAGTAATGAGCCGCCAGATCGTAGTCTTTCATTTGCTTGGCAAAAAGACCCCCTAATTGAAAATAGAGCTCCCCTTTATTCGGATTGTTTTCTCCTCCTTTTTCCCAGTTCTCTTTTGCCTTTTTGAAATCTTTTTTGGCATAATAATATTGCCCAATTTTCACATAGATAAATGATAGATTATCCTCATTCTTGGGATCTTTTATCATGTTCTCCAAGGCCGTTATATTGCCTTCCAATTGATGAATAGCTAGGCTGGCCTGCAGTTGCAAATCGTAGCCAGGTTTGTTGTTAAGGGTAGTTTTATAGCTTTCCAAAGCTAAATTGGGTTGATTATTGTCTGAAAACAATTGACTCATAATAAACGAAATACGTGCTTTTTCATCTCCCTTTTTAAGGTATTTTGAAGCTTCTTGAAGAATGGCTACGGCTTTGATGGGCTCATTTAAGAGTTGAAACGAATAAGCTTTTAATATTAAAAATTGCTTTCTTTCATTTGCATTCAAAGGGTTCTCGTTGATGAATTCTTCTATTTTTTCTGCAGCACTAAATTCTCTTTGCTGCAAATAGATTTCATACAAGGCGAGTAAAGCCTCAGGTCTGATTTCAAGCGAATTAATATATTTATAGGTTTCGATCGCATTTTTTAGGTCGTATTGATACAAACGACCTTTTCCTATTAATAGGTAAGCATCTACAATAAAATGGGAATTTTGATGGCGATCGATAACCAGAGACGCCTTCCGAATTAATTCTTTAATATCTTTCTCGTTGCTTTGTTTAAAGCTAGAATCCAAAGGAATAATAATGGGTAGCGTGGAGTTATAACTCTCTTTTCGTTCTGAGAATTGTTTTCGCTGCAATTCCTTATCTAATCGAGAGGCTTGCCAAATAGCATTGTACTTCGCATTCACATTGTGAAAGGCAACAGCCATAGGCTTGTTGCTATACTGAGAACAAGACCAAGTGCTAAGGGCTAGAAATAACAAGACGAGAAGCCTTTGCATACGATTCAAAGAAACAATTTTCAAATTTACGATTTATCTTCCCGAAAATTGGATAATTTTAGTTGAATATGAATTCTTATCAAAAATTCTTGGGCGCCGCTTTTCAGATGCTTGTCACTATTGTAGCGGGTGTGTTTTTAGGGCGCTATTTAGACGGCTATTTTTTGACAGAAAAACCGTGGTTTACGATTATATTCTCGCTAGGATCGATTGCTTTTGCCCTTTTAGCTCTCATTAAAAGTCTTCCCAAATAGGACTCGCAGAAGCCCAGATAATTCTGTATTTTTGTCATTAAATTCTAATTCAATTGTTTACTCAGCGGCGAAATCTCATCTTCTTGTTCTTCGGTATCGTGGGTGCCATATTCATTGGGAAACTATTTTTTCTCCAGGTGATCGATGACACGTATGAAAAGGCCGCCGACAATAATGCGATTCGTAAGATTATTCAAATTCCCTTTCGAGGTGAGGTGTATGATCGTTTTGGTAAATTAATTGTGTACAATACCCCGGTCTACGATTTGTATATGATTCCGCGCAAAGCCGTGGTGAAGGATACGAATCATTTTTGCCGAGTTTTTCGAGTTACGAGAGAATATTTCATTAAAACTACCCAGCGCGCTCGTGCCTATTCACGCGTGAAACCAAGCCTGTTTTTGAAGCATTTGTCTAAAGAAGACTTTGCCAGTGTGCAAGATGCGATGGTCGATTTCCCGGGCTTCTTTTTTGAAACCAATGCCTTCCGCACCTACCAATCCCGTTCCTTTTCGAATGCCTTAGGTTATGTGGCAGAAATCAGTCCCTCGGCACTTTTAGATCAGAAGGACGATTATTACCGCCAAGGGGATTATGTCGGAATCTCCGGAATTGAATCCTTTTATGAAGAGACTTTACGTGGCCAAAGAGGGGTAAAATACCGGATGGTGAATAGCAATGGGGTGGAGAAAGGGGATTATAAAAATGGGTCTTTAAATATCAATCCGGTCTCAGGAAATAACTTATATACATCTATCGACCTAACGATTCAGGAATATGCGGATAGTTTAATGCAGCATAAGGTTGGAAGTTTAGTGGCGATTGAACCTTCGACAGGGGAGATTCTAGCGATGGTTTCTGCACCGTCCTACGATGCGAGTCAATTAACGGGAAATAATTTCTCGAAATACTACCAGCAACTAGCCTTGGATCCGATGAAGCCATTGCTGAATCGTCCACCTTCTGCCTATTACCGACCAGGTTCCACCTTTAAATTAGTCCAAGCGCTAGTGGGTCAACAATTAGGATTTATTGGACCTGGGACGGTGTTTTCACACGCAGGTGCTCCAGTGAAATGCCATGGCCATGGACCGGTGGATTTGCGGGGAGCGATTCGCGTTTCCTGTAATCCGTATTTCTACCATGCCTTCCGAAAGATGGTTTACGACAATACGACGGGTGATACCTATGAACGTTCCGCTAAAGGCCTGCAACGTTGGGCAGATCTAGTGGCTAACTTTGGTTTTGGCCGTAAACTAGGTGTGGATTTAGGAAATGAGAAGAAAGGTATATTACCCAATGTGGAATACTATAATTCCGTTTACAAAGGGGAGAAAATGTGGAAGTTCTCGAATATTTATTCGATCAGTATAGGCGAAGGAGAGATCGTTGTAAGCCCACTAAAAATGGCGAATTTAGCCGCGATTATTGCGAATCGGGGTTGGTATATTCCGCCTCATGTTGTGAAAGGGGTGGGTCTGCAGAGGTCGATTGACCCCTTCTACAAGACGCCGGTAAAAGTAGGGGTGGAGGCTAAATATTTTAATGTGGTTATCGACGGAATGGAGGATGCGGTGACGCATGGAACGGTAGAAGCAGATGGTCGAATTCCGGATATTAAGATGGTGGGAAAAACGGGTACTTCTCAAAACCAAAAAGGGAAAGACCACTCGATCTTCATCGCTTTTGCTCCACGTGATAATCCGAAAATTGCGATTGCGGTATTTGTGGAGAATGCGGGTTTTGGGGGGTCAGCCGCGGCACCGATTGCCTCGCTTGTCGTAGAAAAATACTTGAAGCGCAAGGTGGATCGCAAAGCAGTTGAGACTAAGTTTATGAATATGAATTACCTGCCTAATGTGTATAGCGTAACGCGGAAAAAGGCAGCCCCAGATTCTACCAAAAAATGACAGATTCGAATCACATACAAGGCCGTATTGACTGGATCACCGTGGGATTCTATATCTTCTTTGTAGGTATGGGCTGGTTGAATATCTATTCAGCTGTCTATAGTCCAGATGCGCCTTTGTCCTTTTCAGATCCAGCTTTTTATGATTCCAATGCGGGCAAACAACTCGTTTGGATAGGAACGAGTTTCGTGTTGATCATCTGTATTTTAGTGATTGATTTTCGTTTTTTTGAATCATTTGCACTCTTTATTTACCTGGGTTTATTGCTACTGCTGATTGCTGTGCCTTTTTTAGGGGTAACGATTAATGGCTCTCATTCCTGGTTTAAATTTGGGAGTGT
>JBEBDF010000018.1:0-31551 GCA_041157105.1 Bacteroidota bacterium
GATTAAAGCCGTATACTCTTGATCCAAAAACTAATTCTTTACCAGGATTGGTTGAAATAATGTCAACTACAATGACATCAATTGGAGTGCCTGTAGAACCTGAAGTTTGACTGGAATAATTTAAAGGTAAGCCGGCTACCCTCTTAACTAATGCTCCGTTCACAATTCCAAAAACATCCGAACCGAGCACGATTTCGGCGGTACCATCTTCGTCAATATCTACAATGTAGGGTGTCGCCGATTTGGTAATTTGATTAACAGAGTTTCCATTATCGTATTGTGAAGCAGTTGTTGATTTGTACAAATAGTTAGTCTCTGTTCCACCTGTGTTACTAAAAATATAGACAAAGCCTGAGGCGTTCACCATAACTACCTCGGGTGCAGAAGTTGCGCTCCCTATAATATTCGCAATAGCTGGTTGTACCGAACGCTCATTTGTGGTAGCAATAACAAAACTTTTAGTAGCCGTAGTTGCATTAGAGCCATCTCCTTTGTAAACGTAATACCCTGAGTTATCACTAGCTGGTGCCAGAATTTCAGAAATACCGTCTCCGTTCAGATCTGCAGCAGTAGGTGTTCCTCCATTCCAAATCACCGCATTGGACTGAAATTTTTGAATCATTCCCCACGAGGTAGCAGGAGTAGGATTGTATGGAACCACACACGGTGTTTGCGCAAAGGCAAACACAGCAACCAGCTGAAAACAGATAATTAGAACAACACGAATCGGTAAACGTAATTTCATAAAGTGCTCCGCCGATGTAGAAATAATACAACTCGGCAAACAAATAAAATGCAATCAAGTGTGGGGATTTGTCAAAAAAACCGCTTTTGACAGAATTTGGACGAATGAATTAACCTATTTTGGAACTGAAATACTCCTTAGGGGTACATCCTTTGGCCTTTTTGAAAGCCGTGTAGAAACTCTGACGAGATCCAAAACCCGAGGCCTCAGCGATCGTTTCGATGGACGATTTTGATAAATAAGTGGGATCACTTAGCTTCTCTTCGATGTACGAAATCCGGTAATTGTTCAAATAATCACGGAACGAAATTCCGTGCGTATGCTTCATCGCCTGGCCTATCAATCGGTGCGGATGACCCGTTAATGATCCTAGCAATTCAGCCGTTAATTGAGAATTCAAAAAAACCTCTGTAGTCTTAAAATACTCTTCCACTTTAGCCGCTAAATGTTGTAGGCGCTCACCCTCTTCATCTGTCAGTACTACTTCTAATTTCTCTGGCCCACGTAAATTTTCGGCGAGAATTTTAACATCGAGCAATTTGGGATTAATCGCCAGATACAATAAATGAAAGACAAATTCGGCTACCAGCAAATAATCCGTGTTGATAAAAGACGTCTTTCCATTATCAGTATAAATAAATGTATGCCAAATGTAGAAGAGTGTACTGAATCGAAAGACCAAAATCCCGATAACCCAATAATGAAAGAGCCCCTTTTCAAACAAAATCTGATTCTTCTTTTCTTTGCGAAATTGAAGATAGTAATAGACCATTCCCACATAGAAGACCAAGTACATCAAAAACTTCGCATACACATGGTATATAGGATCAAACCACATAAATCGCTCACTAAAAGCAAAAAAGTCCCCCTGGGCTAGCATCCATTTAGCTTCTTCAATTTTCGTTATCTTATCACTTAAATAAAATGGCGTATTCTCAATAAGTTGGATAACGAAAGGAATAAAAAAGAAAAGGTGTATGCGCTTGAACTTCGCCTTCGGATGGAATAAATACCAAAGGAACATAAAGTTCAAAGGGGGCAACGTATAAAAAAGAGGAGCTAAGGTTCGGAAAAAATAAGGTGTCTCAATAATATTTACAGGCATCAAAAAATACGCCGCAACAACCATGTAACCTAGTAACAAAAATTCAATGGCAAGGATTTTAGCTACCACTAAATTCCCTTTACGAAACAAAAAGTTTAACCCGAAAAGCACGCAAAGCGAGCTGACAATCGAGAAAAGATAAAGCGATCCGGCGTTTGACATTTAGAACATTTGAATAACAACCTAAATAACAAAAATTGGACAACTGCCTATGTCAAGAAAAATGACATTGACATTTTTTTGACAATTAGTTGTTCTTTGCTTTTTCTTCGAAAAAAGTAGCCGGAGTCGTTCCATGCAAACGATTTACAGCATTGTGTAACCCTTGTCTAGAACCAAAACCACTTAACTCTGCTAACATATCCTGAGAATACGTCTGCCATTCGGTTTCAGAAATTCTTTTATCGAGGATATAATTTATTCGCCATGAATTGACAAAATCTGGATAACCTAACTCGTAGATATAAGCCGTAGTGCGCGATAATTCTTTGGTAGAAATCTCTAATTGTTTAGCCGTTTTCTCCAAGGTTAAATCGGAATCTAAAAACGGCTTTTCTTGTAAGAAAAACTCCTCTAATCGTTTGGCATACTCCTCATACTTTTTCAGTTTTTCGGCGTCCTCATTCGGATTTGGCTGCCTATGTTCTTGATCTAGCCGCTCCACAAGTATTTTAAAAGTATGCTGATCTAGCAAGGAAGGACGGAACAAGACTACGCCTAAATTCACAAATGCCGCCAAGTGCATCAGCAAATCCGCATAGGAAAATTGTAAATTATTAAACCCAATAATTCCCATCACATAAGCAATAATAAATACCATGGACAGCAAACCTAAAGAGGTATAGGATAGCATCCAGTTTAATAAGAATCGATTAAACTTTAAGGAAATCCTATTTTTTTGGATGTACGAAATGACCAAAACAAAAGAAGCCAAAACACAAAATGTAGACAAAATAACCTTTATAAAGGTCAACATCTTTGGGCTAAAAAAAGTAACTGTCCCAGGGAAATCAACCAAAGACTTATACCTCAGCATTAGATTTATTTCATTGATTTTATCCTCTACTGGTCCAAAATAAAAGGGCATCAACTCCGCTGTATGCAACACAAAAGGAAGAAATAAAACAGCCTGCCACACCCGAAATTTGCGCTTCGGGTACAGCATAAAATACACGAATAAAAACCCAACAGGCCCAGCCAAAAATTGAATGGGCGATACCAGCATAAACGTGTGTGGATACTGAATTAAACGGCCTCCTGTGATAAAATAGGACAAAACGATTCGGATACAAATAGCTATGAAAGACAGCCCCAAGAACTTCGCCGCTAACAATCCCCCCTTTTTTGTAATCAAGTGCAAACCGAACAGCCCCATCAAGGTGGAGATGACAAAATCATAGAAAAATTCAACGATGGTCAGCATGGCTAATTTAGGTTCCACCGAAATATAGACTAATTATATTAATGAAAAGTTGTGAAATCACAATTTTTCAGAAAAACATTAAATCAAAAATGCCATTCGAATTACTTTTTAGGAGCCCTTTTTTTGTTACCAACCCCAAATCCTGCAAACGCCTGCCTAGCACATCGTCCTTTGCTAACAGCAAAAAATCTTGTTCTAATCTTAACACGAGTAAAACCATGAAATAAGAACCGATGCTCACGGTATCAACCCCTTTTTCAATCGAAACAAGTGTAGGCCGGCTTATTCCTGCCCGCATCGCCACTTGCTCCGCACTCAATTTTCTGCGCAACCTCGCAAGCTTAATATTCTCCCCCATACCGGCTAAAATTTGACGGTATTTAGGCAATAATGGAAATCCTGAATTAGCCATAACATTAAATATAATTTACAAATATAGTCTATTATATTAAATAACTTTAACATTATAAATTTGATTCTGTCTGAAACGAAATATTCCTATATTTGCCTCCATGAAACAATTCATTGCCCTGATTCTTTTCGTCCCCATCTTCGCCCAGGCGCAGTTTAAAATCACGGTTTCCCGCTCCAAGAACCCCATTTACTTTCGCGGGACCCTGTTTGATGAAAAGAATTTCCTGGCAAAAGACACCCTTCGCTCGTCCGTTTTATCCTCCAAAACCCCCATCAAAGGCGGCATCTACTATCTACAATTCGCTCCCTCAAAAGAGCGCATTTACTTCAATATCGAAAACAACGATCGGTTTTCTTTATCTTTTTCTGGCCCCGCTTATCTTGCTTCCGCTCATTCCTCAGACCCCAAAAATGAGGTGTTTTTAAACTACCAAAGACTAGAAAAATCCTTCTCGGTCATCGACTCACTATACGCTGTAGAAATTGCACGCGGTCGCAAATTCAAATTCGCAGAGAAAGCGGCCTTTTTCCAGTCCAAAACGACTGCCTTGGTTGAATTCCGCAAGAAAGCCCTCGTGTCGTTACTCCCTTCATCTACGTTAGCACTCTATTTCAAATCTTTGAATTTGCTCGATGAATCCGTTCCTAGCCGTACGGATTACGCGGCTCGTACCCGCTTTTTTGCGAAGATTCCCTTCAGCGATGGCAAATTATTGTTTACCCCCACTTTCCGCTCTTTGCTCGTAGAATACCTTTCTTATTATCCTTTACAGGCTGATTCTATCCGCGTTGGAGTAGAGAAAGTAATGGCCAAAATCGACTGCGGCGCCAAGTCCTATCCCTTCATTTTCGACTATTTCAGCTCCGTGATGAAGAACCGAAACATCGTAGGAAACACGGAGGGCTATGCCTGGTTTTTAGTGAAATATGGGGTGGGGAATGGGTGCGGCGCGTTTGCCGCCGCGCAAAAAAAGGCCTTTAAAGAAGAAGCTGAAAAACTGGGAGCCTTGAAGACGAATGCATTGGCAGAAAATATCATCCTGAAAGACGCTGCCGGCACCACCCAGGACCTACAAAAGTTCGCCTCACAGAACGACTACACGCTGTTGATGTTCTACGCGCCTACCTGTGATCATTGCCAAAAAGAGGTCCCCGAAATCGACTCCACCACCTCCGTCATCGAGCGCATCAAAAACCTAAAAATTGGCCGCTTCGCAGTCTGCAATGAACCCGGTATTTCCCGTTCTGTTTGGCTCGACTTCATCACAAAATACCACGTCAACACGAACGTCCTTCACGTCGACCTCCCAGCAAACTCCCCTATTCGCAGCACCTACGACGCATTCTCGAATCCTACCTTTTATCTGTTGAATCGCAAGGGAGAAATTGTGGCTAAAAAAATCAGTCCTACAACACTTCGCAAATACTTTGCTGGGGTGCAGGTTGCACAACCTAATGTGCCCTAGGGAGCATTAATGGCCATATTATGTGATATTATGCTCGAGGTACTCAGAAGACTTTTCAGGTATTGACACTTTCTGTCAATATGCTCATTTCGATTATCAATAACCTGATAGGTTAGATTCTTTTTTTAGTGGTGCTTTGTAAAAATAACCACTAATAATATGCCTGAAATATCTCGATTCTATGGTCTAACCATATTTATGTTTTTCAACGACCACCTCCCCCCTCACTTCAAAGTGAAATTTGCTGAATACGAAGCCAATGTTAAGATTCTAGATGGGTCCGTCTTAAATGGATATTTACCAAATAATAAGCTCAAACTAGTACAAGCATGGGCAGAAATTCATACATTTGAATTAATCACCATGTGGGATAGCAAAAGTTTTCACAGTATTAAACCACTTCAATAATGATACGCATAGATAGAATAATTGATGTTGCTCCCTATTATGTTGACTGCCTATTCAATACGGGAGAATTAAAGCGAATTGAAGTACTCCCACTCCTATTAAATCACCAGCATTTAAATGGAATTGATCTATTAAAAGATTATTCTGTATTTGAAAAAGCGGCGATAGGAGAAATGGGTGAATTAAAATGGGAAAAAATCATTTTATCCCCTAAAGATGATTCCGGACAGCGTTGGGATTATGATATCTCTCCAGAATTTGCCTACGAAATAGGGAATATTTTAGTTTAAAGCCTGTTATTCAGGCTTTTTTTATGGCCAAAAAGATCTTGTATATAAATCCTTTCAAAGTCCTAAAGTCGATTTTCGAATATTGACAAAATGTGTCAATACCTGAAAAGCCCTCTGAGTACCTCCTCGTTTATTTCATACAATAGTGCATTCTGGCACTCTAATCGACATATATATCTAAATCGCGAAGCGATGACTAAGCCGTAGGCACCTCTATCCCTATACCGCTAGCAACCCAGATGCCTGCACTCGATCATTCGAGAGACGGGGAACTTTGTTTTGGCCCCCTAATTTACCCTGAGACTTCATATACGAAATAAATGCCCCAGAAGGCAATGAAGTAAGCACTAGTGGACGTAAGATTGAACCCGTAATCAGGTCGTGGTAATAGATATTCTGCGCACACATGGATGCGTCGACAGCTTGTTGAAATGCCTCCATAGAGCTAGGCGGCGAAGAAAATTCCACCAACCACTCATGATAAGGCAAGCCAGACGCTGGAGAAACCTGTGGTGCAACGGTAAATTCAACCACACTTGCTTCAGGACAAGCGGCAAGGCCTGCAGCCAGCGCCTTCTCGACTTCCTCAGCAATCACATGTTCGCCAAAAGCCGAAATAAAGTGCTTGATTCGACCCGTTACCACAATGCGGTAGGGATTTAAAGAAACGAACTTCACAGTATCACCGATGGAATAAGACCAAAGGCCCGCGTTTGTAGTCAATAAAAGTGCATAATTCACGCCTAAGGAAACCTCGGTAAGGCTTAGGCGAACTGGATTTGCGCCGAAATAGGTATCTGTAGGCACAAATTCAAAGAAAATGCCGCCGTCTACGTTCAATAATAGCCCAGGTTCGCCCGAAGAGTCTTGAAATGCAATGAACCCTTCTGAGGCTGGATACGTCTCCACTACGTCGATTTCTCGGCCTATCGAGGCCATTAATTTCTCACGATATGGTTCAAAGTTCACGCCGCCGGTGACGAAAACTTGAAAATCGGGGAAGAGGTCACCTATTTTTTGGCCTGATAACTCCTCTAAACGATCAAAATACATCTGCACCCAGGGCGGAATCCCCGAAATTAATCCCATGCGCTTCGAGATTGTTTCTTGCACAATCGCTTCGAGCTTTTGCTCCCAGTCTTCGATACAATTTGTCTTGTACGAAGGCATTTGGTTGCCGCGCAGATAGCCCGGAACGTGGTGATTCACGATGCCAGATAGGCGCCCAGTGGGAACGCCATTGGTTTCAGACATCTCTGGTGAGCCGCTCAAAAAGATCAGTTTTCGGTCTAAAAACGAGGCATTTCCGCTGTAATGCACGTAATGCAAAAGCGCATCGCGGGCGGCGGTAATGTGAAAAGGCATCGATTCCGATGAGATCGGGATGTATTTGACGCCGGAGGTGGTGCCGGAGGTTTTGGCAAAATAAGCTGGTTTTCCTGGCCAAAGAATGTCTTCCTTTCCTGCCACCACTTCGTCAATATAGGGCTTAATATCTTCGTATTCGAAGATGGGCACATTCGACCGGTAGTCGAGGTAGTTCTTGATTTTAGCGAAGGAATGGCCGCGGCCGAAAAGGGTTTTCTCCGCTTTCGCCACCATTTGCTTCAACCAAAAGTCTTGGCGCTCGAAAGCCTGCTCTTGGCTTAAGCGGTACTTTTTAACGACACGGGCCGCTAGGGGTTTGGCAAAAAAGGAACGAATACCCATCGATACACTATTTAAAAATGCCTTTCGGGTCTGGCATTTTCGCTGCTAACAATGACCCAAAATTCAAGTCCAATTGCAAAATGTCAACCACTCGGGCCTCATGAAAATAGGTCCAGGCTAACTCATAATTCTCTTTATAATACGCCACCTGGCTACGCTTCATTAATGCGTTCGCATTATTTGGATCCTGTTGAAGCGCATGTTTCAATTCCTCATCTACTTCATCCAAAGTTCCACAATCTAACCCCTTTTCGTAACAGCTCAGCTTCACAATGGCATAGTCCACACGCATCATTGACTGCGTTGAATCTATCTCTAAACCCTTGTTTAACAGGCGAATAGCGAGATCATTATCTCCTCTTTGGTAAGAAATAACCCCCAAGCCCCAGAAGGCATCAACGCTGTTGGGATCTAAAGCACTAATTAGATTAAAGCGGTGCGTTGCCGTGTCTAAACGCGCAGAGGCCACATATTCCCATGCGCGCTCAGCAAAGAATGTAACGGCTTCAGACCGTGAGGCAAAAGAGGCGTCACAGCTGGCCACAAATTCATTTAGCTCTTTTTGATCGGCTTTCGAAAGGGGCTTCGAACCATACAAAACTTCGTACTTCGCTGCGCGAACCGGCGTTTTTGTAATCGGAGTAGCCGGCGCCTTCGGCGCCGCCGCCTCACTTGCTCCTTCCGCCTTTCTAGTCTGCGAAAACGCTGTGAAACTAGCAAACGAAATCAAACACAATAACAATACTCTTTTCATATTCACAAAACTAACGTTTCTTTTTACTTGACGCAGCACCCGGACGGAATTTTGCATTCTTTCCTGGGCGATTATTTCTGACAATTGGCTTAGGTCCTTGATAAGCGCCTCCTTTAGGGCCCGCTTTGGTCACGGCTTTTTTCTGTGGGACTTTCTTCCCTGAGGCCTTCGCCTTAATGACCCATTTCTTATCGTGGAACGCACCCTTAAAGTCAGGATCCTCGCGTTTGCGCTGATCATCGACCGCGCGTAACATATCTTGTTGCTCTAAAAACGGTGTTTCTTCGATCTTGATTCCTTCTGGTAATTGTTCGATTTCGATCTTCTGCTGAATGATCTCCTCGATCTTTGCCCAGTGGTAACTCTCCGCTAAAGTGATAAAAGTGATCGACTCCCCTATCTCTTCCGCACGACCCGTACGGCCGATTCGGTGGACATAATCCTCATAAATCAAGGGAACGTCAAAGTTAATTACGTGGGAAACTTTGGGGATATCGATCCCACGTGCCGCCACATCTGTGGTCACCAAAACGCGCACATTTCCTTCGCGAAATTGTGCCATGGCGTTGATACGGGTGTTTTGGCCCTTGTTCGAGTGAATAACCCGAACCTGGTCTTTAGGTAATGATTTTAACAACCATTTCTCCACATCATTCGCCGCATCTTTCGAGCGACAGAACACCATAACCCGATGAAAATCAGGGTTTTGCATGAAGTAAGCGAGCGCATGTAACTTGGTTAATAAGTTAGGCGCCTCGTAAACAGATTGCGTCACCTGACTCGCCGGCGTGGCTTGCGGGGTGATTTCGATCTTCATAGGAAACTCTAAAAACTCGTGGGACAGGTTTTCCACCTTCTCTGGGAAAGTGGCGGAAAATAGTCCGTTCATACGTTTTTTATAAGGTATTTTCTCCAAAATCTGACGAATCTGCGGCATAAAGCCCATATCCATCATCTTATCTGCCTCGTCTAAAATTAAGAATTTCAATTCCTTCACCACGATCACATCCTTGCGGTATAATTCGAGGAACCGGCCCGGCGTAGAAACGAGGATGTCGACACCTTCTTCGAGGGCTTGGATTTGGGGCTTTGGCCCTAATCCACCGTACAAAGCAAGAATTCGCAAGTCCGTAAACTGCGCTAAACCGATCATCACGGTGTGAATCTGCATGACTAACTCACGCGTAGGCGCTAAAATCAAGGCCCGCGGATTCTTTCCCTGGGCATACTTGCAACGCATTAAAATAGGAAGCGCATAGGCCGCGGTTTTACCCGTACCCGTCTGCGCGATGCCTAGTAAATCGTGGCCCTGCAATAATAAGGGAATCGCCTTTTCCTGAATGGGCGTCGGTTTCGTGTAACCCACCGCTGTGCAAGCGCGTTGTAGCTGTGGATTTAATCCCAAACTTAAAAATTCATCCATTAGATTCGGCATTGTTATTGATTTGCAAAGGTAGGGAAAATATAATTCTTACCTTTGAAACAAAAATACGATTGTTTTGGCTCGCATTAAGGCATTTCTGTTGAATCTCGGCCTATTGGTCGCCCTCTCCTTTGCCACAGGGAGCCTATCCTCGCTATTTTTAGCCGGCCTCGACTGGATTCAACACAACGGATCCTATGTATACGCCTTACCTATTCTAGGTTTAGTCTTCGCTAGCGTCCCCTTTCCCGCCTACCTCATCATACCCGCCTCTTGGCTCAGTCATCTTGCGGGAGCATCCGTGGGAAGAGAAGGAGTTGCGGTGGCAATGGGCCGGGTGTTAGGTGATAAAATTAAATCGTCATCTGTTTTTCCCAAGGCCGGTATGGCCGCTGGCTTCGCCTCGGTTTTTGGGACTCCACTCGCCGGCGCCTTTTTTGCACTCGAAGTAGGAGAGGTCGGCAAAATAAATTTTCGTCACCTTCCAGCCTGCCTTTTAGCCGCCTTTTTCGCTAATTATGTGAGTCTCCACGTGTGCGATACAAAACATCTTTCTTACCCATCGATTTTTTTGCCCTCATTTTCGGCATCATTATGTGCGAAATTAGCGCTCCTAGGCCTATTTTTAGCCCTAATTGCCCTAGTGTATAAGCGCTCAGAATCGATTATAATTTCTGCGTTCGACAAATCACCCGTACAAGGTCCGCTAAAAGGGATTCTCGCGGGCTTGATTTTATTAGGAGTCCTAAGCATACCGGTGTTTCACGAAACTACTGGTCTCGGTGCAGAATTTTTATTACGACCATTCACGGCGGTCGCTCCAGACTTTGCACTTTGGAAATTGCTCGCGACTAACCTAAGTTTAGGACTTGGATTTAAAGGGGGAGAAGCGACACCTTTATTTTTAATCGGTTCCCACGCGGCGTCCGGATTTGCCTCTTGGCTTTCGTTGCCTTTAGGTTTATCGGCGGCCATAGGATTCGTAAGTTTGTATGGAGGTCTTGCCAAAACTCCACTGGCAGCCACCTTCCTTGGCATAGAACTATTTGGACCTTCCGCCTGGTTCGTCTATCTAATCATTACCCTGATCGTTTTGTTTGGTTCAGGAAAAAAAGGAATCTTTGCGTCTCAAACCTGGGCAAATTATTTGCCTAAACCACTTTACTAATGTTTACAAAAGCCTTCGAACACTACGACTCCTTCCGTGAAAATCGCCTAACAAAACGCCGATTTTCAACCGCTGTATGGCAAGAATTAATCACCGAATGGTCGACACATTTCGCTGTAAGAGAGCTAGGGAAAACTGAGGAGGGTAGACCCATCCACGAGGTAAAATGGGGTGATGGACCTATCCAAGTCATTGCTTGGTCTCAAATGCACGGAGACGAAGCAACAGCCACCATGGCTTTAGCCGATATTTTTCGTTTATTATCTACTTCAGGCGAACTAAGTGAAGGGTTTAAGCAAAAATTGCATCAGAAAATCACCCTGCGCATCATTCCACGGCTGAACGCAGACGGTGCAGAAAGATGGCAACGCGAAACAGCTCTCGGCATCGATATGAACCGAGACGCGACCAAACAGAACTCCGTAGAAGCGCGTATATTATCTGCTTGGGCGGACGAAATAAAGCCAGCCTTCGCCTTCAATTTACACGATCAAAATCGGTTGTATTCAGTAGGAAATAGCCCAGAACAAACCCATATCGCCTTCCTAGCTACTACTGGAGACGATGCAGGAACTTGGACGCCATCACGTCTACGTGCAGGCCAAATCTGCAACCGTATGCTATCGCAAATCGAACCTATTATTCCGGGTAAAATAGCGAAATGGACAGACGAATACGAGTCCCGCGCTTTTGGTGATACGTTTTCTTCCCGCGGATACGGTTTAGTATTACTAGAATCAGGTGGAGCAGGATGGGACCTAGAAAAACATTCATTGCGTAAATTAAACGCCTGCCTTTTGCTCGATGCATTCTGCGCGATTGCTGATGGAAGCTATGCGTCAGAATCCATAGCAAACTATGAAGCACTTCCTACAAACGAAAGGGCGATCGTTGACATCAAAATAACTGATGCCCCATTGAGCTCAAGCGTACGCGCTGACGTCTTGTTTAACCTAGTAGAAACCCCGATGACCGATGGAAACATCCATTACTCCTGGGAAGTAGAAAACATCGGAGATATGTCTCCGTTCTATGGTTTAACAGAAATCGACGGGAAAGACTTACATTTGTCCCCTGATTACAGCATTTCTTTAGGTGAAAACTACACCGAATTGGTCCTGTTAAAAGACGGGAAACCTAGCTTTAAATTATCAGATTACACGCATAAAATACAATCCTAAATGACATCATTACCTGTAATTATCATAGGAGTAAATCCTTTTGGCTTAGAAGCTGCACATATTTTCCAAAAAAACGACGTTGTTATTTATGGCTTCTTAGACGATGATCCTAAAAAGAAAGATACGAGCATTGGGGAAATTCCCGTATTAGGTGCTGCAGATGATGAGTCTTATTTCAAATTAATAGGCAAAAACTGCGGTGTTTTTGTCGCCTTGGAAAACCCCATCGAGCGGAAGAAAATGATCGAATTGATCTTAGAGGAACGCGAAGTAAAACCCGTAAACGCCATTCACCCTTCGGCTAATATCGCAGATGTAAAGAGCCTTGCTTACGGCGTATTCATTGGCAGTGGTGCTCAAATTTTACCCGAAACAAAACTAGGGGATCACGTCATCATAGGCTCTGGCGCTATCGTAGAAACGGGCGCCCAGATTGCAGATTTTGCTTCCATCGGAGCGGGTTCTGTGATAGGCAAGGAAGCCATCATTGAAAACAACGCCTACGTGGGAATTCACTCAACAATTGTAGGAAGTGTAAAGGTAGGAAAGAGCGCTACGGTAGGAGCGGGAAGTGTGGTAATTGAGAATGTTGCTGCGAGTAAACGCGTATTCGGCAACCCGGCAAAAGCGCTATAATTTGACAATATTTTCTGGCGCAACTAGATCTAAAAAGTGAAAACGTAGATAAAGTTGCGCCACTACGATTACATCTTCTAGGCAATACTCATTGATCCTAGCTAATCCATTTTCTTTGTAAAATACGCGGTTCACCTGGTCTCCCGAAAGGTCGGCTTTGGCACCTGAAATCCCCATCAATTCCGCTAACAATTCCAGCGAAGTATACGATCTTCTATCGCCAAACTTCCACATCTCCATCGTATCTTGGTGGATAATTTCCCAAGGCTTTTTGCCTTGTAATTGCAGCGATTTTGGAATCTCTAATCCATTTATGAGCATGCGTCTGCATAGATAGGGGAAGTCAAATTCTTTGCCATTGTGTGCAACCAGCGTCAATTCTCTCGACTTATACGTCTTATTTACGAAGGCGATGAACTCTGTGAGAAGCGTTTTTTCATCCGCATGCGCAATAGTCTTCACTTTTAATGCCATCTCGCCCTGCTTATTCACGAACAAAAAGCCCATACCTACGACGATTATCTTGCCAAACTCCGCATACAAGGGAGCCTTTTCGAAATACATTTCTTCTAAGCTGATATTGGCTGGATTTACTAAATTCTTCGCCTTTTTTAGCCAAAACTCTTTCATCTTATCGGAAAGTAAGGCAAAATCGGATACTCCAGACGAAGTTTCGATGTCTATGAAGAGGGTATTCTTGAAGTTCTTTAATGTGTCCATTCTGTTTGTTCCACGTGGAACGAATCGCGATTAATATTTCAATGTTTCACGTGAAACATCTACTAATTCCATTTTAAACAGGTCATTTAAGTGGCCTTTGACCACATCTGACACTGCCTGAAAATCCATTTCTTTGCCTAATTCCTGCTGCAATGAAGTTACTCCACGGGTGGCAATTCCACAAGGCACAATATGCGAAAAATAGCTTAAATCCGTATTTACATTCAATGCAAAGCCGTGCATGCTAATCCAGCGTGACGCTTTTACTCCCATTGCACAAATCTTTCGCGCATCCTCCTGGGTTGGATTAATCCATACACCTGTCAGGCCATCAATGCGTCCTGCTACCAAACCATAGCCCTCACAAGTCTTAATAATTGCTTCTTCCAGCATCCGTAGATACAAGTGAATATCAGTGTAAAAATTCTCTAAATCTAAAATAGGGTAGCCCACTAATTGACCCGGTCCGTGATAGGTAATGTCACCACCACGATTCGTCTTGAAATAGGTAGCGTCTATCGTAGATAAAAAGTCCTCTTGTAATAATAGATGGGATTCGTCACCGCTCTTGCCTAAAGTAAACACGTGCGGGTGTTGACAGAATAAAAGAAAGTTTTCTGTGATCTCTTTACTATCCTCAGAAAGTCCGCGGTTCGCTAGTTTAACAGCTGCTATACGATTTAATAAAGTCTCCTGAAGATCCCAAGCTTGCTTGTATTCTATCAGTTTTAAATCAACAAATTGGACTTTTTTATTCTGATTCATTCTTTATCAAAAACCTGATAGCTTCCGAAAAACCAGCCGGCTATCTTTCCTAAAACAAAGATACAATAATGGCAAAACATATAACACAAGGAAAATTAGGCGAACAAGTTAGCGTAAACTATCTACTAAAAAACGCTTACACCATCGAGGCTAGAAACTATAGATATAAGCGGGCAGAAATAGACATAGTGGCGAAAAAGGGTAATCTACTTGTCTTCATTGAAGTAAAATCCCTGCGTAGCAATACACATGGCCATCCGGAACAGAAAATCACAAAAAACAAGATTCAGCTCTTAAGCAGGGCCGCTTGTGCCTATCAATACCAACATAAATGGCGCCAAGAGATTCGTTTTGACAGCATTTCGGTGAATTTTTATCCACAAGCCTTTAAAATAGAGCATTTCGAGGATGCTTTTTCGTAAATTCGCGCTTTAATACCGCGCTCATGATTCAATTTTGCACAGAAGACATAACATTCTCCTTGAAGGAGAAGTTAAAGCACAAAGCCTGGTTAAACGAGGTGGCGAAACAGGAAGGGAAAAAAATCCTGGAATTGACTTATGTTTTCTGTTCTGATGAGTACCTATTACAGATTAATCAAGAGTACTTGAATCACGATACGTTAACTGATATTATTACGTTTGATAATTCAGAAGATCCGAAAAAAATCGAGGGAGACATCTTTATCTCCATCGAAAGGGTGAAGGAGAATGGAGACAAATTAGGCACCTCGGAAACGGAATTAGAACGCGTAATGGTTCACGGCTTATTACA
This sequence comes from Bacteroidota bacterium, assembly GCA_041157105.1. GTDB lineage: Bacteria > Bacteroidota > Bacteroidia > Cytophagales > Spirosomataceae > Aquirufa. The sequence continues at coordinate 14,983 of JBEBDF010000018.1, forward strand.
CCTGCTTGGTTACAAAGACAAGAAGAAAGAGGACAAAGCGTTGATGACAGAGAAGGAAGATTTTTATATTAAACAGTACTAAATGTTTCACGTGAAACATTCGAGGATATGCTAAATTCATACGATGTAATTGTAGTGGGGGCGGGACACGCCGGATGTGAAGCAGCTTATGCGGCAGCACAAATGGGGTCACGTGTTTTGTTAGTCACGATGAATATGCAGACGATTGCCCAAATGTCATGCAACCCCGCAATGGGTGGTGTGGCAAAAGGTCAAATCGTTAGAGAAATAGATGCGCTAGGCGGCATGTCTGGAATCATTTCGGATAAAACCATGATTCAATTCAGAATGCTAAACCGTTCGAAAGGTCCAGCAATGTGGTCGCCTCGTTGTCAATCAGATCGCATGCGTTTTGCGGAAGAGTGGAGAAATGCGTTGGAAGGAAATTTGAATGTAGATTTTTGGCAAGATTCTGTTCAACAATTAATCGTTGAAAAAGACGAAGTAAAAGGAGTCATCACGCGTATGGGTATGACTTTTACAGCGAGAGCAGTGGTGTTAACAAATGGTACTTTTTTAAATGGTCTAATCCATATAGGAGAGAAGAATTTTGGGGGAGGACGCATGGCTGAACCGATGGCTATCGGATTAACAGAACAGTTAATTCAATTAGGTTTCGAATCCGGTAGAATGAAGACAGGAACTCCGCCGCGCGTCGATGGAAGAAGCTTAGACTTCACCGCGATGGAAGAACAAAAGGGGGATGAAAATCCGAGCTCTTTTTCTTACTTAACTGAAGCGCCTTTAACCGAGCAACGCTCTTGCTGGATCACGCACACAAACACGAAGGTCCACGAAGTTTTGCGAAAAGGCTTTGACCGTTCACCCATGTTCGCGGGAAGAATTAAGGGTTTAGGCCCACGTTACTGCCCATCCGTAGAAGATAAAATCAACCGCTTTGCAGATAAAGATTCACACCAAATTTTCGTAGAACCGGAAGGGTGGAGCACGGTGGAAATTTATGTGAATGGCTTTTCGACATCGCTTCCAGAAGATATCCAATTCGAAGCGATTCGTTTAATCCCAGGATTTGAAAAAGCGAAGATGTTCCGCCCGGGTTATGCCATCGAATACGATTATTTCCCGCCTACCCAATTGACTTCGACTTTGGAAACAAAACGAGTAAGTGGTCTATTTTTTGCCGGGCAAATCAACGGGACCACAGGTTACGAGGAAGCCGCATGCCAAGGCTTAATGGCGGGAATAAATGCCCACCAAAAAACAAACGAATTAGATCCATTCACCTTGTCTCGTTCGGATGCCTACATCGGGGTGTTGATCGATGATTTAATCAACAAGGGAACAGACGAACCATACCGTATGTTCACGTCGCGTGCTGAGTTCAGAACGTTACTTAGACAAGACAATGCGGATGAACGCTTAACCGCAAAAGGATATCAATTAGGATTGGCGACGGAAAAACGATGGAATAGATTTCAAGAGAAGAAGGCGCAGGTCGCTGCTTTGACAGAAGAAATCAAAAACACGAAAGTGAAACCGACTGAAGTGAACGACTGGTTAGAGCAGGAGGGAAGCGCTTTATTAAAAGAGGGTGCGCCTATCGTCAACTTGCTGAGAAGATCAGATTTGTCTTTCGATAGAATTGCGACACACCCAAGCATCGAGCCTATCGTGAGAAATTATTCTCAAGAGGTGCGGGAGCAAGTAGAAATTTTGGTGAAATACGAAAGCTATATCGAAAAGGAAAGATTGATGGTGGACAAAATGCGCTCGATGGAAGACTTATCCATTCCGGCGAATTTTGACTACGATAAAATCAAAACGCTGTCGACCGAATCACGCATTAAATTGAAATCAATTTTACCACAGACCATCGGTCAAGCAAGCCGTATTTCGGGGGTGTCGGCATCTGACATTTCCATCTTACTTTTATTCATGGGACGCTAATGGAAAATATTCAAAACTGCCCTGTTTGCGGATCACCTAATTCAACCTTAAAATGTAAGGCTAAAGATTATACCGTATCGAACGAGCAATTTCACATCGTCAGCTGTGATGCCTGTTCTTTGATCTACACAAACCCGAGGCCAGCTGCGAATGAGGCTGGGCCTTATTACCATGCGAGCGCCTACATTTCCCACAGTGATACCAATGAAGGAATTGTCAACAAGCTCTACCATGCCGTTCGCAAGTTTACGCTTCAATCTAAATTAAATTGGATTGAACCCGATAAAAAAGCCAATAAAGAATTACTCGATATAGGTTGTGGAAACGGACATTTTCTAGCTGCTGCAAAAGAGAAGGGCTGGAACATCAATGGTTTAGAATTAGATCCAGAAACGGCGGCTAGGGCGGCTAAATTAACGGGGCTTACCATCGCGCCATCTTTAGCAGAAATCGCTCCAGAAAAACAATTTCAGGTAATCACTTTATGGCACGTATTGGAACATGTCTACGAGCTGGATGACTATTTTACCTTCTTCAAAAGCCGCCTAAATAAAGACGGGAAACTATTGTTAGCCTTGCCTAACGCGGCAAGTTTTGATGCAAGCTATTTCGAAGAATACTGGGCCGCTTACGATGTTCCACGACACATCTACCATTTCACACCAGCCACGATTACGGCGCTGGCAGCGAAATACGGTTTTAAATTACAGAAGAGCCGTGGGCTTATTTTCGATAGCTTTTACATTTCTTTGTTGAGCAACGAATACAAGACAGGCAACAAAAGGTTGATTAAATCATTCTTTATTGGCCTTTTTTCTAACCTACGAGCGATGGTAGGCAAGCCTAATTATTCGAGCAATTTATACATTTTTGAACATGCGTAATTACTTGAAATTCAGCTTGTTATTTATTTTTTGGGGGCTTGGCATCAGCTTAGTTTTCCTACAAAGTTGCGCCCAAATGGCCTCGCCTCCCGGCGGTAAAAAGGATACCCTGGCCCCAGTAGTTGTCAGCTCCATTCCGTTAAACAAAAGCAAAAATTACAAGGGGAAAAAAATTGAATTAAACTTCAGCGAATACGTCACAATAAAAGGTTTAAATCAAGAGTTATTAATCACACCATCCATCGGAAATTACGAAACCCGTATACGCCCCATGGGCCTTACGTTGGAATTAGATAGCGCTCTAAAAAACAATACTACCTACACGTTTAACTTTAGAAATGCGGTGGAGGATGTATCTGAACGCAATCCCGGAAAAAACATTAAACTAGTATTTAGCACATCTAATCTGATCGATTCTTTAAAAATCGAGGGGCAAGTGAAGCGTTTGCTCACTAACAAAAAAGCAAATAATATTACGGTTGGCCTCTATCCATATAATGACACATTAAGTATCGACAAGGCGAAGCCTTACTACTTTGTTAAAACGGACACCTCTGGTATTTATACATTGGAAAACCTGGCGGCAGGAAAATATTATATGGCCGCCTTTGAAGACGGGAACAATAACCTGCTCTATAATTCAGCTAAAGAAGCCGTAGATTTCATAACAGAGCCGTATATAGACCTGCAGAAAAACGAAAAAAGAGATTTTAAAATTGCACTTCAGAATCAAGATGTCTTAAAACTAAGCAAGACCACCTCTACCGCAAAAACGGTATTATACGAGTTTTCACGTGGAATTAAGTCGGCTGATTTACAATTTTCCTCTTCGCAAAAACCGGTATATCAAATCGAGAATGACCGGAACTTACGTATTTACGCGGGAGACCTAAACAAGGCCGATACAATCAGCATAGAAGCGGCTCTCGAAGATTCGATTGGACGCAAAACAACATTTAAATTAAAAACAAAATTTAGAGAATTAGTAAAAAAAGAAAGGGGCACAAATATCCCATTGAGTTTTAATGTATTTCCTAAAAATGGGTCTAAAATCGTTTTAAGTGATTCTATTCTAATTATTTTCCCTAAACCTGTGTTGCAATGGGTGTCTAATAAAGTGCACATTTTAACGGCGAACGAAGACGACTTAACCTTCCCCGACGAAGCCTTCAGCTGGAATAAATTACAGACTACCTTGACCATTAAAAGTAGTTTTTTGCCTTTACAAGAAAAGTTTTCGTTGTCCTTGGATAAGTATGCCTTTGTGGGCCCAGAAGCAGACTCTACCCAAGAATTTAAACAGGAAATTACCCGATTAGACCCAGAGGAAACGGGTACCATCGAGGGAGGTATTCGCAAGGCGGGACATTATATCTATCAACTATTGAAAGGTGATAACCTAGAAAAAGCCTATGAACAAAAGTCTACGGGGTCATGTTATTTCAAAAACGTAGAGCCGGGAATCTATACTTTGCGTGTAATTATTGATTCAAACGAAAATGGAGCCTGGGATATAGGGGACTACAAAACAAAAAAGAAGCCGGAAGATGTCTTTTTCTTCGAAAATAAGATCAAATTAAAGGCCAATTTTCAATTAACGGACTTGTGGATAAACACTCCATAACCATGTGGATAAGTGCCATTTTTATCCACATTTTATCCACAGATTCCTGTATACATTGTGTATAAACTCTGAGCTCGGCTATCTTGTGTGGATAACTTTAGACTTATCCACAAGTTGTTAGACACTTATCCACAGAGACACAATACCTTTTGATTAGACAATACTTACTCATATCAAGTACTTACAAACACAAATTAGACTTATCCACTTATCCACAGAGAACAACAAAAAGAAACAAAAAAGAGATTTAAATATATTTTTCTTTTTTTAATTTATGTGTGTGGATAAGTTTTTAATATTGAAAAGAGCTTTTGGTGCTTTTTTGATATTTTAGGTATAAAAATTATTTATACCAGATAAAAAAAGATTAAATCACTCATTCACTTGTGGATAACTTGTGGATAAGTAATTTAGATGCAAAAAGAACTATATTTAATACAATTTGGCTAAATTGCCGCTTCTAAACCCTTCAAACAAATGGTTCATCAACAATTCACCCGCGTCTTCGATTTATTAATCGCCTACAAAAATTTTCAAAAGGCTGATCTCTTTAATCGAAAGAGAGATGGAGAATGGAAAAATTATTCCACTTCAGATACATTAGAAATTATTCAGACCTTGGCATTAGGTCTATTAGAACTCAAGGTTAAGCCAGGGGATAAAATTGCGATCATTTCTGGAAATCGTCCTGCATGGAATTTTGTAGACTTTGCTGTTCAAGTTATAGGTGGTGTGACTGTACCTATGTATCCTACGATTACTATTGAGGATTACGACTATATTTTTAAAGATGCCGAGGTGAAATACATCTTTTGTGAAAACGAGGAATTGTATTTAAAAGCAAAGGAAGCAGCTAAAGGAAATAAGCTGATTAAAGGTATCTACACGTTTGATCCGGTGGCTGAAGTAGAAATGTGGACGTCAGTAAAGGAATTAGGGGAAGGTAAAGATCCAGCCGTTTTACAACCATTGATGGATGCGGTAAAACCAAGTGATTTATTGACTTTGATTTATACTTCGGGTACGACCGGACGCCCTAAGGGTGTGATGTTAACCCATCACAATATTGTGAGTAATGTAAAATCTTTAGTGAGAGGTAATTTCTTTGATCTATTGCCTGATGATCGTGCCTTGAGCTTCCTGCCTTTATGCCACATTTATGAGCGTACAGACATTTACATGTACATGTATTATGGCGTTTCAGTCTATTATGCGGAGAGTATGGAGACGATTGCGGATAACATTCGCGAGGTGAAGCCAGCGATGTTTGCTTCGGTTCCACGTTTATTAGAGAAAGTATATGATAAGATTTTGGCCAAAGGAAATGAGCTTACCGGCATCAAACGGACACTCTTCTTTGGTGCTTTGGAATTTGGATTGAAGTACGATCCAATGGAGAAATTAGGTTTGATTGATTCGTTAAAATTAGCCTTTTATCGAAAAGTAATTTTTAGTAAATGGCGGGAAGCTTTGGGCGGAAATGTGCGTTTAATCGCTTCTGGTTCTGCGGCATTGCAACCTCGTTTGTCTCGTGTTTTCTGGGCAGCGGGTATCCCTGTTTCGGAAGGATATGGTTTGACAGAAACATCGCCAGTTATTTCTGTATCAAGGGTTAAGCCGATTGATTTTAAGGTGGGCTGCGTAGGCTCCTTAATTGATTGTATCGAATTAAAAATTGCAGAAGACGGCGAGATTTGTGTAAAAGGAGATTCTGTAATGGTCGGATATTATAAAAATCCAGAGGCTACAGCCGAAGCGATTGATTCAGAGGGTTGGTTCCATACCGGCGACATTGGAATGATGGTGGATGGTAAATACCTGAAGATTACAGATCGCAAGAAAGAAATCTTTAAAACATCGGGAGGCAAATACGTGGCGCCACAATTAGTGGAGAACAAGTTAAAAGAATCAGCCTTTATTGAGCAATGTATGGTCGTGGGTGAAAGTCAAAAATTCCCTTCAGCGTTGATCATCCCAGAATTTAATGCCTTACAAGTCTGGGCAGATCAACAAGGTTTAGGCGTGAATGGCCCAGAAGCGTTGATTAAAAACCCGAAAGTATTCGCTAAAATTGAACAGGAAGTTCAAGAAACGATGGCTTCGGTGGCGAAATACGAACAGGTGAAAAAATTCGTTCTATTGCCACGCTTATTCACGGTAGCCGACGGAGAAATCACCCCTACTTTGAAATTAAAGCGCAAAGCAATTTTCGCAAAACACGAGAAGGCGATTTTGGATTTGTATGAATAAATTGCGTTAGGCCTCTTTTTTGCCTAATTTTGGTTTCTTAATGAATCATATGTCGACAGGAAAAAAGGTAGCCCTCATTACGGGTGTAACAGGACAAGATGGCGCTTATTTAGCGGAATTTCTTTTAAATAAGGGCTATATCGTGCATGGTATCAAGCGTAGGAGCTCCTTGATTAATACGGATCGCATCGATCATTTGTACCAAGATCCACACGTGGATTCCGCTTCTTTTATCTTGCATTACGGCGATTTAAGTGATTCTACGAACATCATTCGCATCATTCAAGAAGTACAACCGGACGAAATTTACAACCTTGGGGCGATGTCCCACGTGAAAGTTTCTTTCGACGAACCAGAATATACCGCGCAGGTAGACGGCATTGGAACCTTGCGTATTTTAGAGGCCATCCGCTTGCTAGGTTTGGTGAAAAAGACCAAAGTGTACCAAGCGTCCACTTCGGAACTTTACGGCCTCGTACAGGAAGTTCCACAATCAGAAACGACTCCTTTTTATCCACGCTCACCTTACGCGGTCGCTAAATTATATGGCTACTGGATCACGGTGAATTACCGCGAAGCCTACGGCATGTTTGCGGTGAACGGGATTTTATTTAACCACGAATCCCCGCTTCGCGGCGAGACTTTCGTGACACGTAAAATCACTCGTGGTGTGGCGCAGATAGCTTTAGGACAAGAGAAAAAGATTCACTTAGGTAACCTGGACGCGAAACGCGACTGGGGCCACGCGAAAGATTATATCGAGGCGATGTGGTTGATTTTGCAACAAGATACCCCAGAAGATTATGTGATCGCGACCGGAATCACGACGACGGTGCGCGAATTTATCCGCATGTCGTTTGCTGAATTAGGTATCGAAGTAGCGTTCTCAGGCGAAGGCGTGAACGAAAAAGGAACCGTGGTTTCTTGCTCAAATCCAGCCTATCAGGTGCCGGTGGGACAAGAAGTCATTGCCATCGATCCACGCTATTTCCGCCCGACGGAGGTAGAATTATTAATAGGTGATCCTACGAAGGCCAAAGAAAAACTAGGCTGGACCCTAAAATACGATCTAGCCGCGCTAGTAAAAGACATGGTTCAGGCAGACGTAAAATTATTCTCGACGAAATAAGATGAGTACACGGATCGCCATTATAGGCTTAGGATATGTGGGTTTTCCGCTGGCGGTGGAGTTTGGCAAGAAAATTCCTACGCTCGGTTTCGACATCGACACCAGCCGCATCGCGGAATTAAACACCGGTTTTGATCGCACACAAGAAGTAACTACGCAGCAATTAAAGGCATCGGTTTCTTTGAGTTTTTCATCGAATGCGGCTGATTTAGCGGCCTGCAATACTTTTATCGTAACAGTGCCCACACCAATTGATCACTTCAAAAAGCCGGACTTAAGCCCTCTTTTGAAGGCCTCCGAAATGATCGGAAAAGCGCTGAAAAAAGGCGATTTAGTCATTTACGAATCGACGGTTTATCCAGGTTGTACGGAGGAGGATTGTGTACCTGTTTTGGAGAAATTCTCTGGACTAAAATTCAACGAAGACTTCTTCTGTGGCTACTCGCCTGAGCGCATAAATCCAGGCGACAAGGTAAACACGTTGACCAAAATCAAGAAAGTTACTTCCGGCTCCACACCCGAAATCGCCGAAAAAGTCGACCAATTATACCGTTCTATCATCACCGCCGGCACGCACAAAGCGCCCTCGATGAAAGTGGCAGAAGCCAGCAAAGCCATCGAAAACGCCCAACGCGACGTCAATATCTCCTTCGTAAACGAGCTAGCCTTGATCTTCGATCGCATGGGCATCGACACGACGGAAGTATTGGAGGCTGCCGGAACGAAGTGGAATTTCTTGAATTTCAAACCCGGCTTAGTGGGCGGCCACTGCATCGGCGTGGACCCCTATTACTTATTGCATAAGTCCGAAAGCTTAGGCTATTACCCACAGGTGATCCTTTCCGGTCGCCGAGTGAACGATAACATGGGTATTTTCGTAGCGAACAAATTAGTCAAATTGTTGATTAATAAAGGCCAAAAAATAGGCGGCGCCAAAACCCTCATGCTCGGCATCACCTTCAAAGAAAACTGCCCCGACATCCGCAACTCTCGCGTCGTCGACATCTATAATGAACTCGTTGATTTTGGGATGGACGTAGACGTCTACGATCCTTGGGCAAACGCCGCCGAAGTGAAACACGAACACGGCATCGACCTCGTTTCTAAACTGGCAGATCAATACCAGGCGATTGTTTTGACCGTAGCCCACAACGAATTCTTAGACCTCCCCTTCGCCTCCTTGCGCGCCGAAAACGGGGTCATCTTCGACATCAAATCCATCTTATCTAAAGACTTGGCGGACGCCCGATTATAAGCATGGCCTGGTACGCGATTTATACGAAATCTCGAATGGAGAAAAAAGTCTCCTTGCGCCTTCAGGAGCTAGGCATCGAAGCCTACTGCCCTACCACGAAGCGCAAAAAACAATGGTCTGACCGCAAAAAATGGGTCGAAGAAGTTCTCTTCCGCTCTTACGTATTTGTCAACATTGACCTCGAAAAACAAAGCGCCCTAGTCCGCCGAACTTTGGGCGTAGTAAACTTCGTCTATTGGCTGCACAAACCCGCGGTCATCCAAGACGACGAAATCTACGCAATTAAACAATTCTTATCTGACCACCTCGAAGTCGAAACCATCGGCACCACCGCAAAAATCGGCGACTACATCACCATAGAATCTGGCCCACTAACTGGCCAAACGGCCAAGATCGTGGGGCTGAAGAATAAGCACGAGGTCCGCCTTAAAATAGAGAGCCTTGGTTTTGAGTTGGTAGCTGCACTTCGTGCAGAAGAGTAAAGATTATAGAGTAGAGAGTATAGATGGGACCCTTTTTATCTCTACTCTATGCTCTATAATCTTCTCTCTATACTCTATTTAATGTTTTTAAAGTGGACATCAACATCTTCAACAATTCATCTAAGTCTGCTAAAGCAGAACGACCCTCTTCCTCAGAGAAATAGCCAGTGCTAGTTAATAACCGAATCCAATACTGCGTTTCGCGTGCTTCCTTATAAGAAATTGAAATTTTGTATTTAAAGTCGTTTCTGGAGAACCCTCCAATAGCCTCTTCAATATTAGCCCCAATGGACGTTGATGACTTTAACAGCTGCTTACTTAGGACATATTCTTTATCAACATCCATAAGTTTTCGACAAAGACTGACCATTTTGATCGAAAAAGCATAGGATTTTGTTTGGGCAGGACTTGGTTTCATTAGTGGATTATTTGATGTCAATATTAGCCACCAACGAGAACAAAGCCTATCAGCTAATTGATAAAGATAAGAGATTATAGAGTATAGATGGGCTCCCTTTTATCTCTACTCTCTACTCTATAATCTCTACTCTAAAGGTTACCCAAAAAACAAATAGCTCACCGCAATAGCCGTCAAAATCCCCACTAAATCCGCCGCCAAGCCCGCCCACAACGTGTAGCGAATGTTGCGTACTTGAACGGAGCCATAGTAAAGAGCTATGACGAAAAGAACGGTTTCGGCGGAGCCTTGGAAGACACAGGCTAGACGGCCGGCGAAGGAGTCTGGCCCGAATGTTTTCATGGTGTCAATCATCATGGCGCGGGAACCGCTGCCAGAAACCGGGTGTAAAAGTGCGGTAGGCATGGCGTCGGTGAAGCGATTGTCGATTCCCATATAATTTACAGCCATTTTCATGCCGTCTACGATGAAGTCTAAAACGCCTGAATTGCGCAAACACGAGATGGCCACGAGCATTCCTACAAGGTAGGGAATGATGCGGACGGAGGTTTCGAATCCACCTTTGGCGCCTTCGACGAAGGTTCCAAAAATATCTACTTTCTTATAAAAGGCCGCGGCGATGAAGGAGAAAATGAGGGCGAAAAGGATGCCGTTGCTGAAGAGCTTGGACTGGATGTCGATTTGCTCTTTAGGCAGGCTGCTGAAGTACCATAAGATGCCCGCTAGAATGGCGGTGATGCTGAAAAGCCAGCCAAAAAGAACGGGGTCGAAAAGGCGAATCTTTTGCTTGATGGATACGAATATTAGGCCCGTAATGGTGGCTGCGTAGGTGGCCATCAGGCAGGGAATAAAGACGTCAGAGGCATCTTGAGCACCATAAATGGCACGTTGGGCCATGATGGAAAGCGGAATTAAAACGGGACCTGCGCTGTGGAGCACGAGGAACATGATTTGGGCGTTAGAGGCGGTTTCTTTGACCGGATTCAAATCCTGTAAACCTTGCATCGCTTTAAGGCCAAAAGGCGTCGCTGCATTATCTAGCCCTAATAAATTCGCGGAGAAGTTCATGATCATTTGGCCGTGAACGGGGTGGTCTTTTGGGACTTCTGGGAAAAGGCGCGAGAAGAAGGGTTGAATTTTGCGAGCTAAAAAATGGATCGCTCCGGCCTTTTCCCCTACTTGCAAAATGCCCATAAAAAAGGCCATGACGCCTGTTAATGGAAGGGCTACTTTCATTACGGCTACTTCTGCGGAGTCAAACATGCCGTCTACCAGGACTTTAAATATGTCAGCATTGCCGAAGAAAATGAATTGAATCAGGGCGACGACGAATGCGACACCGAAGAACAAAAACCAAATCCAATTTAAAGCCATAGGTTCACAGAGGTAAAAAACGATTAAATTTAGGGAAAATTCCGTCAATATGAAGAGTCAATTCGCTAAAGCAGGAATAATCCTGTTGCTTAGCCTTTCGTTAAAGGCACAAAAAATATCGTGTGCCGCAGAGCTGTCTATGCAGAAAAAGGGCCTCATGGAGGTAACGGAGCAGGTTCCGAACGTTTTAGTAGAACTTAAATATGCGACTACTGATAATTTTATGAATAAGAACGTGTATGGTTGTTTGACCCATGCTTATTTGCAGAAAGAGACGATAGCGAAGCTGAAGAAGGCGCAGCAGATTTTGGAAAAAGATCATCCAGGCTACCATTTGTTGATTTATGATGCGGCGAGACCGCTTTCGAAGCAATGGGAACTTTGGAATACATTAACAGAATATGCACCTGAAAAGCGTAAGACTTATGTGGCGGACCCGAAGGAGCATTCGATTCATAATTATGGAAGCGCGATTGATTTGACGGTGGCGGATGAGAAAGGGAAGCCATTAGAGATGGGGACAAAATTTGACTTCTTTGGAGAAATGGCCTACCCTAATCAGGAAGCAAGACTGTTAAAGGCGGGGAAATTAAGCCAAAAAGCCATCGATAATCGGCTCATCTTACGAAAGGCAATGACGCAAGCGGGTTTTACTGGAATCGAATATGAGTGGTGGCATTTCAATGCGTTTTCTCGAAAAACAGCAAAACAAATGTTCCAAGTTATACCTTAAAGGGGGTTTCATCCTGAACCCTTGCCGTTTATCCTAAAATCAGGAGGGGCTTTCCTGGGAATGTTTACCTTTGCATACATTATTTTATTGTCGATCTATGTACTTAAAAATAGTTAGTCTTACCTCCCTGATTTTCGTTATCGGAATGCAGGTAAATGCCCAGAATGCTTCTGCTATTCAGGCGAACGGAAATGCGGTTCAGTTATCGCTTACGAAAGCGGTTGAAATCGCGTTGCAACATAACTTAAATGTGAAATCTTCCGAGGTTAGTTTGCGTAATGCTCAGTTGCAGTTTCAACAGTCGAAAAATAATGCGCTGCCTAACCTAAATGCAAATATCAATCAATCAGCTAGTTTTGGACGTAGTATTAACCCGTTTACAAACGGATTCGATTCGCGTAACATCAACTACAATAACCTGGGTTTAAACGCAGGGGTGCTTCTTTTTAATGGAGGCCAAATCCGTAACACGGTTCTCCAGAATGATTACAATTTAAAGGCATCTCAAGAAGATTTAGCATCAATCAAGGATAATATTTCGCTTCAAGTTGTGCTCGCGTATTTAGCCATATTGAATTCAGAGGATCAATTAAGCATTGCTAATTCGCAAGCGGAGATCACGAAATTACAGATCGGGCGTACGGAGAAGCTGGTGAATGCGGGTTCTTTAGCTCCTTCGAATCTATTGGATTTAAAGGCACAATTAGCCAACGAAGAGTCTAACATAGTTAATTTTTATAGTACGTTAGACCTAAATAAATTAACCTTATTACAACTTTTGAACGATTCAAGTATTTCATCATTTGAGCTACAGCGCATCCAGGTGCCTGTACCTAACACAAAAGGATACGAGACGGGTTTAGATGAACTTTATACTAAGGCTTTAACGATTCAGCCTCTAGTGAAAGCAGCAGACCTTCGTGTTCAGAGTGCATTAAAAGGAATTTCAGTGGCAAAAGCGGCTACTTTACCTTCCTTGTCTTTCAACGCAAGTGTGTCTGCGAATCAATCGAACGCCTTAACGATGGGCTATTTTGATCAGCTAAATAATACCCAAAACAAAGTCCTTACGGTGGGATTAAACATTCCTATTTTCACTCGATTTGCTTCCAAAACCAGAATTGCACAAGCGGGCTTGCAACGAGAAAATGCTTCCATTGAGGCAGAAAGAGCGCGTTTAACTCTACGCCAAAACATCGAGCAGGCTTACGTGAACTTGAATAATGCGGCGATGAAATACGAGGCAGGGCTTTCGCAGGTATCGGCTTTAGAGGAGTCTTTCCGTGCGGCTGAAAGTCGCTTCGGTGCAGGAACGATTGATTTCGTGAGCTATAACTTACAAAAGACGAATTTAGATCGTGCACGTTTGAGCTTGGTACAATCGAAATATGATTTCGTGTTTAGAACGAAGATTTTGGATTTTTATCAGGGGAAACCGCTCACATTTTAAAAGCGAAGCTTTTGAAATGTGAAGTCGTCCTGCGGACTTAGTCGCGACTATGTCGCCTAGTCAAAGAGTCTAATCGTGACCCATTGACTAAGACGAAGTCGACTAAATCGCGAAGCAACGACTAAGTCACGAAGTGACGACTAGTGAGCGACGCAGTCGCGACAATGAGAACGAATTATAAACAATAAATAAAGTCACAAAGACTAAGACGAAGTCGACTAAATCGCGAAGCGATGACTAAGCTGCGAAGCAGCGACTCATTGACTAAGACGAAGTCGACTAAGTCACGAAGTGACGACTTAACAAAATGGCAACAAACAACAACAGTAAGCGGACTTGGATGATCATCGGAGGCGCGGTGGTATTAATTTTTGGCGGATTATTACTAGCCAAAAAAATGGAGTGGATCGGGAAGGTCGAGCCTACGGAAGTGGAATTCGCGAAGGCGTCTCGTTCGACAATCATTGAAAAGGTGTCGGCATCTGGAAAGATCCAGCCAGAAGTAGAGGTGAAATTATCACCGGACGTTTCTGGGGAAATTGTTTCCTTAAATGTGGCGGAAGGCGATTCTGTAGTAGCTGGCCAAGAATTATTAAAGATTCGTCCAGATAACTATGTGTCTCTTTTAGCTCGTGCGGAAGCTCAAATGAATGCGACGAAAGCAAACATGGAGCAAAGCAAGGCGGTGTTAGCCCAAAGCGAAGCACGTCTTTCAAAAGCTAAAATCGACTACGATCGTAACGCGAAGTTGCACAAGGACAAGGTAATCTCTGATGCAGATTTTGACCAATTCGTATCGGCTTATACAGTAGCAAAACAAGATTTAGAAGCCGCAAAAGCAAATGTAAATGCCGCTAATTACAATGTGAAATCATCAGAAGCCGCATTAAAAGAGGCTAAAACGAACCTAACAAAAACGACCATTTACGCTCCTCAAAGCGGCATCATCTCTAAGTTAAACGTAGAATTAGGTGAACGTGTGGTAGGTACGTCGCAGATGGCGGGTACGGAAATGTTGCGCATTGCAAACTTGAATAAAATGGAAGTGCGCGTGAACGTAAACGAAAATGATATCACACGTGTGAGCATCGGCGATACGGTATTGATCGACGTAGATGCCTTCTCTTCTAGCGAGCGTAAGTTCAAAGGGGTTGTATATGAGATTGCGAGTTCGGCTAATTCAAGTGGAACGTCTGCTGTTTCAAATGATGCTGTAACGGAATTCGAAGTAAAGATTCGCGTACTTCGTTCTTCTTATGCTGACTTGATTAAAGGCAAATTATCGTATCCATTAAAGCCGGGAATGACGGCGTCAGTGGAGATTTTGACAAACAGAAAGGACAATACCTTAACCGTTCCATTATCGTCTGTGACAACACGTGAAATAGGTGCTGTAGCAGAGGGCGAGAAGAAAGAAGAGGATGGAACGAATTCGACGAATGCGAATGACGCGATGGAGGCCAAAAAACGTAAAGAAAACACGAAAGAAGTCGTTTTCGTAATGGAAAAAGGCAAAGCAAAGATGATCCAAGTGAAAACAGGCATCTCTGATTTCGAAAACATCGAAATCGTATCTGGCTTGAAAGATGGCCAAGAGATCATCTCAGGTCCATATGCGACAGTAGCTAAGAAGTTGAAAGAAGGGGAATTAGTAAAGAAAAAGGATCCGAAAGCAGCAGAAAAGGCCGCTGAAAAGAAATAAAACAAAAAAAACAGGGGGCTATCTTGCATTTAATGATTTAGCCCCCTATTTTTGCAGTCCCAATAGGAACAAAATTCCTTCTTAGCTCAGTCGGTTAGAGCACATGACTGTTAATCATGGGGTCCCTGGTTCGAGCCCAGGAGAGGGAGCAAAAGTGCACAAGGCGACAGAAATGTCGCCTTTTTTGTTGTCTATCAGTGAGTTAGGGTAGCTGCATCTTTTAATCTAACAAAAAGCCATTTTATCAATCCTGTCACCCAGATGACGCGTAGAAGTCGTTTTTGCTTCCTTTTATTCCTACTACATTTGTAAAATGAAAATAGGCGAACACATAAAAGAAATTAGAATTTCAAAAGGGTTTACTCAAGTCGAATATCTGAAAAGAGTGGGATTGCGGTGAGAACCATTCAAAGAATCGAGAATGGCGAAGTAACTCCAAGTATTTATTCTCTAAATGCTATTGGAACTGCCTTGGATGTAAAATTGAATGAAGTTCCAGTTGTTGAAAATGACGGGAAATTTGAGTTCAAGATAATCATTTCCAACTTGAATAATCTTTTTGTAGATAGTAGAATGTTAATCAAAAGGAACTGGAAAGTGCTAATGGTGATTAGCGCGGCTTTGATTGGCATCCTTTATTTCGAGGAATTGAAATCATTGTTTGTAAATCTTTCAGACAATTCAACGATTTCTGTTTCAACGATAAACTGTGGAAGTAAAAATGAGTGTGATATTGAACTTGTGAAAAAAGACATTAAGGGTAAGGTTTTATGGAAGCGTATTATAGGCGGAACAAGTTATGATAAGGCAGGACAGGTTATTAGAACTAAAGATGGCAGTTATATTGTAGTGGGTTCTACCAGCTCTTTTGGTAAGGGGAATTATGATGTATTGGTTGCTAAAGTTAGTTCCGATGGGGAAATTCTTTGGCAAAAAACTTATGGAGAATTCTTAAATGATTATGGTTTAAGAATTGCCGAAGTTGAAGATCATTTATACCAAATTGAGGGAAAGAAACAAATCTGTAAAACAGTAAATGTATCCAATGACTGTTTTGATCAAGAGTGGTTATTTATGATTGATGAGAGTGGACTTGTTAAATAATTTCCTGATAGTCAAATACTCAATCATTGGATTATAGCTGCATCTTTGTCTACAAGGGTAGGCAAATTGGAAAAGCGATAAACAATGACAGATATTTCAAATCTGATCATTAAAGTATTGTATAATTTTTTGCTTGTAAGATTCACTAAAATCAGATTTCATTACCATCGCATGTTTTGCTTCTTCAATAGTCCAT
>JBEBDF010000019.1:0-30094 GCA_041157105.1 Bacteroidota bacterium
GTCATTTCAAACTCAGTTAGAGGATATAATTAATTTATAATTATGGGTTCAATATTAGGTCTTTTCTTTCATTCCTTGGGTGGATTTGCTTCAGGTAGTTTTTATATCCCTTATCGTAAGATTAAGGTATGGTCTTGGGAAAGTGCTTGGATTGTTGGGGGGGTATTCTCTTGGCTAATTGTACCTTTTTTGGCTGCTTGGTTGACTATTCCGCACTTTATGAATATCATCCATACGATAGATTCTGATACGTTTTTTTGGACCTTTGTGTTTGGCGTATTATGGGGAATAGGTGGCCTAACTTTTGGTTTAGCGATGCGTTATTTAGGGATGTCATTGGGTATGTCTATTGCCTTGAGTTTATGCAGTATTTTTGGAGCTTTAGTTCCGCCTATTTATAGAGAATTAGCTGGGGTAGACGGAGATACCATTTCTCACATTGTAGGAAGTACGGGTGGTCAAGTGGTTTTATTGGGAATCTTAGTTTGTGTTTTCGGTATTTTTTTATGCGGTAGAGCGGGGATGATGAAGGAAGGGGAGTTATCACAAGAACAAAAACAAGAGACGATAAAAGAGTTTAGTTTGACGAAAGGTCTGATCGTTGCCACTATTTCAGGTCTTTGTTCTGCTTGTTTTAATTTTGGAATTGAGGCCGGAAAGGATATGGCAGATGTAGCAGTTGCGAAAGGTTGTGATCCTTTATTTCAAAATAACGTTATCTTTATCGTGGTTTTATGGGGTGGTTTCTTGACAAATTTTGTCTATTGTATGTATTTGAACTTTTCAAATAAGTCATTTGGTGATTATTTGAATGCTTCTGCGCCTTTAAAAATGAACTATCTGTTCGCCGCCGTAGCAGGTACTACCTGGTTCCTACAATTTTTCTTCTATGGAATGGGGGAGAGCAAATTAGGGAATGGCGCCAGTTCATGGATTTTACACATGGCGACCATTATCATTACCTCTAATTTTTGGGGACTTTATTTCAAGGAATGGAAAGGTGTATCCTCTAAAACGATGCGCACCGTTATCGGTGGCATTATAGTTATACTTATATCTGTCATCATTGTCGGTATTGGAAATTCTATTCTTTAATATTCATCTCAAATGGATTGATTTGTTCTTTGAAATCAACAAGATGGAGAAGAATTCCTAGTCATTTTATTTTGAATTCATCGCTGTTTACCTCTTATTTATTTGGCAAAATATCAGTTAAACAGTTGATTTGCTTTGCATTTTTGCAAAAAAAACGCGATTTTTGTAGCTTAATTTTAATTAAAGCGCCTTTTAAATTAATTTATATAATGAGCAATTCCCCAACAACCTTATTTGATAAAGTATGGGATTCACACGTCGTTCGTAAAATTGCTGATGGTCCTGATGTTTTCTTTATTGATCGTCATTTTATTCACGAAGTAACCTCACCAGTAGCATTTCTAGGTTTAGAAACACGCGGTATTGGCGTATTATTCCCTGAGCGAACGTTTGCAACAGCGGATCATAATACACCAACGATTAACCAACATTTGCCTGTTGAGGATCCTCTTTCAGCAAATCAATTGCTTCAATTAGAAAAGAATACCGCGAAATATGGTATTTCTCATTGGGGTTTAGGAAATCCTAAAAATGGTATTGTTCATGTGGTAGGGCCTGAAAATGGAATTACGTTGCCAGGTATGACGATTGTTTGCGGTGATTCCCATACTTCGACACACGGTGCATTTGGTGCTATTGCCTTTGGTATTGGTACTTCTGAAGTCGAGATGGTTCTCTCATCACAATGTATTATGCAGCCTAAGCCTAAGAAAATGCGTATTAATGTAAATGGGGCTTTAGGAAAAGGAGTAACGCCTAAAGACGTAGCCTTATATATTATTTCTAAATTAACGACTTCAGGTGCAACGGGATATTTCGTTGAATATGCCGGAGATGTTTTTGAAAAAATGTCAATGGAAGGCCGTATGACAGTTTGTAACCTGAGTATTGAAATGGGAGCACGTGGAGGAATGATTGCTCCTGATCAAACTACATTTAACTATATCGAGGGACGTGAATTAGCTCCTAAAGGTGCTGATTGGGATAAACAATTAGCGTATTGGAAAACGTTAAAAACCGATGTAGGGGCAATTTTTGATGAGGAGATTACTTTTACTGCATCTGATATTGAACCGATGATTACCTATGGTACTAACCCAGGAATGGGAATAGGCATCTCTAAGCAAATTCCGAACGCAGATGAGGTTGAAGGTGGTGTTGCTACTTATGAAAAATCATTAGAATATATGGGCTTCGCTCAAAACGATTCTATGATTGGCAAGAAAGTGGATTATGTATTTATTGGATCTTGCACGAATGGTCGTATAGAAGACTTTCGTGCTTTTGCATCGATTGTGAAAGGACGGAAGAAAGCGGATCATGTGACCGCATGGGTGGTTCCTGGTTCTCATATTGTGGAAGCACAAATTAGAGAAGAGGGTATTTACGATATCTTGATTGATGCTGGATTTGCTTTACGTCAGCCGGGTTGTTCGGCTTGTTTAGCGATGAATGATGATAAGATCCCTGCTGGTAAATACGCAGTAAGTACGTCTAATCGTAATTTTGAAGGCCGTCAAGGTCCTGGATCTCGTACTTTATTAGCGAGTCCATTGGTTGCTGCTGCGGCTGCTATTACAGGTGTGGTAACTGACCCTAGACAATTTTTATAAGATCGAATAAATAAAAAGCATTATGGCTTACGATAGTTTTAACATATTAAAAAGTTCTGCAGTGCCACTTCCAATTGAGAATGTGGATACAGACCAAATTATCCCTGCTCGTTTCTTAAAAGCAACGGAGCGTACAGGTTTTGGTGACAATTTATTTAGAGACTGGCGTTATGATAAAAACGATACTCCTAAGGCAGATTTCGTATTAAATAATCCAACTTATTCAGGTAAGATTTTAGTGGGAGGAAAGAACTTTGGTTCTGGGTCTTCTCGTGAGCACGCTGCCTGGGCGATTTATGATTACGGTTTTCGTTGTGTAGTTTCCTCTTTCTTTGCTGATATTTTCCGTGGAAATGCTATTAATGTAGGTGTCTTACCGGTTCAAGTGAGTCCAGAATTCTTACATGAGATTTTTACAGCTATTGAGGCCGATCCTAAATCTGAGTTAGAGGTAAATCTACCTGATCAAACGATCACGATAGTAGCAACAGGAGCATTTGAAAAATTTGCTATCAATGGTTATAAGAAAAATAATTTATTGAACGGTTTCGATGACATCGACTATTTACAAGCAATGAAATCAGAAATCTCCACTTTTGCTGAAAACCGCTAAACTGTTGAAACGCCACATAGAAATAATGGACACGACCCTTCGCGATGGGGAACAAACCAGCGGAGTATCGTTTTCAGCCTCGGAAAAGTTAACCATAGCTCAATTACTTCTGACCGAATTAAAGGTTGATCGTATTGAGATAGCTTCTGCGCGTGTTTCTGAGGGGGAGTTTCAGGCAGTCAAGAAGATTACAACTTGGGCTGGTGCTAATGGATTTCTCGATAAAGTAGAGGTATTGACTTTTGTGGATGGAGGAACCTCAGTGCAATGGATGTTAGATGCGGGAGCCAAGGTGATGAATTTATTGACCAAAGGTTCTTTAAATCACCTAAAACATCAATTGAAGAAAACACCTGAGCAGCATTTTAAAGAAATTGAAGAGACCATCACCTTAGCAAAATCAAAAGGATTATCGGTTAATGTATATTTAGAAGATTGGAGCAATGGGATGCGGAATAGTGCAAACTATGTGTTTCAATATTTGGATTTCTTACAAACACAAGCGGTGGATCGGGTTTTATTACCTGACACTTTGGGAATATTAACTCCCTATGAAGTTGCGGATTTTATTAAACAGTTGATTGCTCGTTATCCTACCACTCATTTCGATTTCCACGCCCATAATGACTATGATTTAGGTACAGCGAATGCATTAGAAGCGGTTCGTTGTGGTGTTCATGGTTTACACTTAACAGTAAATGGCATGGGGGAGAGAGCAGGAAATGCACCTTTAGCCAGTGTTATTGCTGTTTTAAATGATTACCAAACAGATGTTAAGACATCAGTTTGTGAAAAGTCACTTTATCGAGTGAGTAAGTTAGTGGAGACTTTTTCTGGTTTCCGTATTCCGGTGAACAAACCAGTGGTGGGAGAGAATGTGTTTACTCAGACGGCTGGTATTCATGCGGATGGGGATAAGAAGAATAATCTATACCATAATGATTTAATGCCAGAGCGTTTTGGAAGAGAGCGTAAATATGCTCTAGGTAAAACGTCTGGAAAGGCTAATATTGAAAATAACCTGGCAGCTCTTGGTATTCAATTGTCTGATCAAGATTTAAAGATTGTCACTCAGCGAATCATTGAATTAGGTGATCGCAAAGAGGTAGTTACCCAAAACGACCTTCCTTACATCATTTCCGATGTGTTGGATAGCAATGCAATAGAGGAACGTGTTCAAGTGTTGAATTATGTTTTAACGCATTCTAAAGATCTACGTCCGTCTGTTACCTTGAAAATTTCGATTAATGGCGAAATTTTTGAAGAGCATGCGCAAGGCGATGGTCAATATGATGCTTTTATGAAAGCATTAGGAATAATATTTGAGAAGCACGGTAAGATTTTACCTCTTCTAAAGGATTATGCCGTGCGAATTCCACCAGGTGGGGATTCTGATGCCCTTTGTGAGACGATTATTACGTGGTCGGATGCAGGAAAAGAATTAATTACAAGAGGTTTAGATTCTGACCAAACCGTGTCAGCAATCAAGGCCACTAAAAAAATGTTGAATTTGATTTAATTATAAATAATAATGGCGAAGAAGCATATTTTAATTGTTCCAGGTGATGGAATCGGTCAAGAAGTAACCGAAGTAGGAAAGAAAGTATTACAAAAAATTGCGGCAAAATTCGGCCATGATTTTACCTATGACGATGCATTAATTGGCCATGTTGCCATTGAAGCAACTGGAGATCCTTTACCTGCGGAGACATTAGAGAAAATGAAGGCATCGGATGCGGTATTGTTTGGTGCAGTTGGTCATCCTAAATATGATAACGATCCTTCTGCGAAAGTTCGTCCTGAGCAAGGCTTATTGAAAATGCGTAAGGAATTAGGTCTTTATGCGAATCTTCGCCCTATTAAATTGTTTGATGAATTATTAAGTGCTTCTAGCATTAAGCCTGAAATTCTTAAAGGAGCTGATATTTTATTCTTCCGCGAACTGACAGGAGATATTTATTTTGGCGAAAAAGGCCGTAAGAATAATGGCGATACAGCCTATGACGTGGCGGAATATAGCCGTTACGAAGTGGAGCGTATTGGTCGCAAGGCTTTTGAAGCAGCTCGTACCCGTAAGAAACATTTAGTTTCTGTGGATAAGGCCAATGTATTGGAATCATCACGTTTATGGCGTGAAGAAATTCAAAAATTAGCCTTAGAATATCCAGATGTTACAGTAGAATACCAATTCGTGGATGCTACAGCGATGTTATTGATAAAGGATCCGAAGCGTTTCGACGTTGTTGTTACGGCGAATTTGTTTGGAGATATCTTAACAGATGAAGCTTCTCAGATTGCAGGATCTATGGGTATGTTAGCGTCTGCCTCTATCGGTGACGGAACAGGTGTTTATGAGCCAATTCACGGTTCTGCACACGATATTACAGGTAAAGGTTTAGCAAATCCAATGGCTTCCGTATTATCAGCTGCTCTTTTATTAGATATTTCTTTCGGTATGAAAGCTGAATCAGAGGTAGTTATCAATGCAGTAGATCAAGTATTGAAGAAAGGTTTCCGTACGGGCGATATTGCGGATGCCACTACAGATAAATCCATGATTTTAGGCACTAATGCCATCGGTGAGGAAATCTTGAAATTGATTTAATCGAATTTACTTGTATTTTTATGCTCAGTGTCCTCGGACTCTGAGCATTTTTTTTACCTAGACTTTTATCTATGAAACACCTTTTTTTATTACTCTTCGCTTTTAGTGTATTAGGCCAAAGTCCTAAAGATAAAATCCAAGTTACCGATCTTTTGAAGATCAAAACTGCCGGGAGACCACTCGTATCCCCTAAGGGAAATCAGTTTATCTATACGGTTACTTCGATTGTAGATGATCCAGATAAGAAGAATGATTTTGTTTATCAAACGCATCTATACCTAGGTAACTTACAAACAGGTGAAACGCGTGTATTAACTTCTGGTAAAAATTCGATAGCTTCTCCTGTTTGGAGTCCAGATGGGTCTAAAATAGCCTTTACGCGTGATATGGGCGCTAAATCTCAGGTATATGTCTTGGATTTATCAGGTGGGGAGCCTCAAGCAATTACGAGTTTGCCCTTTGGAGTTTCTAATCCGGTTTGGTCTTCCTCAGGCCAAGAAATTTATTTCCAATCTTCTTTTACTATGAAGGAATTCTTAGTGGATTCTGTCTATAACAAGAAGGGATTAGTACCTTCTTGGACTTTGGAAAAACCGATGCTTAGTGGTGTTTCTAAAAAAGTGAAGCCAAATCCAAATGGAAACATCGACGAGGTACGTTCCTATTTAGCCCAAAATGAAGTAGATAAAAAGGCCAAGGTTATCAATCGATTGAATTTCCAAGAGGAGAGTACCACGACATCTGAGATTTCGTTGCCCGCCTATTTTAAAACTTCTTTATCAGGTAAGCCAGTTTTATTAAATAACCCATTTACACGTTGGTCGGATGTGGAAATGGCTTCTAATGGTATTTATACAGTTATTCCAGCCGATTCGCTAGTACATCCTGATAAGGTGTTAGATTCCTATATTGGATTAGGTTCTAAGGTAATTTATGAAAAAGTAGGTCACCGTATGTCTAATCTAGCATTATCTCCTTCAGAAAAATGGTTAGCCTTTCAAGAGACTAAGTCGACTGGTGTGCAAAATGGAACATTGCAAATTATTTCTGTGTCGAATCCCGTGGAGATTGTTAAGATTCCTTTGGATCGCGTAATTACTCAAGTTAAGTGGTCATCTGATGAGAAGAAGCTTTATTTTACAGCTCAAAATCAGGGAGGAGCACCACTTTATTCATTTGATATTGCCACTAAACAGGTAAAACAAATAACAGATAATAACACTGGTATTTTGGGTTTTGATGTTACAGATTCTGGTTTCATCTATGCCAAAACAGGCATTGATAATCCGTCCGAAATCTACCAGCTAATAGTTGATTCTGAAAGAGCCTTCACATCTCTAAATTCTGGTTGGTTAGCTTCGAAAAGTATAGTTCGTCCTACTAAACATACGTTTACAAATTCTAAAGGATTAAAAGTGGACTATTGGGTAATGAAGCCAACTGATTTTGAAGTTGGAAAGAAATATCCCGTTGTTTTAGAGATTCACGGTGGCCCTTCTGCCATGTGGGGTACGGGCGAGGCGAGTATGTGGCATGAATTTCAGTATTATGCTGCCAAAGGTATGGGGGTCGTATATGCAAATCCAAGAGGATCGGGTGGTTATGGTTCAGAATTCCTAGCAGCTAATGTGAAAGATTGGGGTGCAGGTCCCACCTCGGATGTAATGAAAGCATTAGATTTAACTATTGCCGAAGGCTGGGCAGATACGACACAGTTAGCGGTGACAGGTGGGTCTTATGCTGGATACTTAGTTACTTGGATTGTTGGACATACTAATCGATTTAAAGTAGCCTGCTCACAAAGAGGTGTTTATGAGCTATCAACTTTTATGGGAGAAGGAAATGCCTGGCGTTTAGTGCCAAATTATTTTGGTGGCTATCCTTGGGAAAAAGCGACTAAAGCAATTTTAGATCGCGAATCACCCTATAGTTATGTTCAAAATATTAAAACTCCTTTATTAATATTCCACGGCGAGAATGATTTGCGAACTGGAGTCATCCAAAGTGAAATGCTATATAAAAGTTTAAAAGTATTAGGCCGCGAGGTTGAATATGTGCGTCATCCAGGAGGCACACATGAATTAACACGTTCAGGTAATAACCGTCAGCGCATCGATCAGATGCTTAGGACGTATGAGTTTTTTGCGCGATATCTAAAATTGAAAGAATAAAGCAAAGAGCACAAAGAATAAAGTTGGATAACAAAAAAGGGAGCAATGCTCCCTTTTTTGTTACTTTCAAAGAGGATTTTAATTAAATCACGGTTACAAATTATTGCGCAGCACAATTTAAACCGTGATTTAATTAAAATAGCGCCAATCCTCTCCACCCTTCACCTTCAACAAGCACTGATAAATCAATTCTATTACCGCATTCATATCATCCTTAGCGATGGTTTCGACAGTAGTATGCATGTATTTTAACGGTAAGCTGATTAGAGCTGAAGCAACGCCTTCAGTGGCATATGCAAAAGAATCAGTGTCCGTGCCAGTTGAGCGAGAAACTGCTTGTCTCTGGAATTCAATCTTATTCTCTGTTGCCACATCGATAATGAAATCTCGTACATTATTTTGAACTGCAGGGCCGTAACAAATAACTGGACCTTTACCACAAGCCATATCACCTTGCGTTTTTTTGTTGTACATCGGTGATTGTGTATCATGCGTAACATCGGTAATGAACGCCAAATCTGGTTTTAATCGGCGCACTATCATCTCTGCGCCACGTAGACCAATCTCCTCTTGGACTGCATTTACAACGTAAAGAGTGAATGGTAATTGGATGTTATTCTCTTTTATTTTTCTAGCTACCTCGGCAATCATATAGCCACCGATGCGGTTATCCAATGCACGACCCACCAGGTACTTTCCGTTTAATTCCATTAAACCATCTTCGAAAGTAACCACTGTTCCTACATGAATGCCCATTTCTTCAACCTCTTTTTTATTAGAAGCGCCACAATCGATGAAGATATCCGCGATGGCTGGGGCTTTGTCTTTGGCAATATCACGAACATGAATCGCTGGCCAGCCAAAAATACCTTTTACTACCTTATCTTTTGTGTGAATATTTGCACGCATAGACGGTGCAATTAACGCATCTGAACCCCCATTTCTGCGTAAGAATAAGTAGCCATTATCGTCGATGTAATTCACAAACCAAGAGATTTCGTCTGCATGTGCTTCGATGACAACCTTGTAAGGCTGACCTGGATTGATGACTCCGACAGCGGTTCCATACGTATCAATGATCTTTTCGTCAATGAAAGGTTGTATATAATCTAACCAAATTTTTTGTCCACTTGCCTCAAATCCAGTAGGTGAGGCGTTATTTAAATAGGAATATAAAAATTCGTTTGCGTTCATAAGTGCTGTAATTTTATTTGTCTAAGTTTCAAATTTACGTTTTTATTGCATTTTTAATGCTTAAAATCGAGGTAAAAAGAGAGAAAGATTGTATTTTTGACTGATTAAGAGGTCTAAGAAATTTTAAATTAGAAGAGATGAAGAAAATAGCTGTATTTACATCAGGGGGTGATGCACCGGGAATGAATGCATGTATTCGTGCGATTGTTCGTGGAGCTGCTTACCATGGGGTTGAGGTGTTTGGAATTGTGCGTGGATACAATGGTATGATAAAAGGGGATATTATTCCTTTAAATTCTCAATCAGTAAGTAATATCATTCAACGTGGTGGTACTATTTTGAAATCAGCTCGGTCTAAAGAATTTATGACCACTGAGGGTCGCCAGAAGGCTTATAATCAACTTCAAGAGTTCGGTATCGAAGGTTTGGTAGCAATTGGCGGAAATGGCACATTTACGGGTGCTGAGATTTTCTATAATGAGTTCAAAATACCCACGGTAGGAGCTCCCGGAACGATAGATAATGATTTGTATGGCACTGATTATACGATTGGTTTTGATACAGCAGTTAATACAGCCCTTGATGCGGTAGATAAAATTCGTGATACGGCAGATTCGCATGATCGAGTATTCTTTATCGAAGTGATGGGCCGCGATTCAGGTTATATCGCCATTCAATGTGCGATTGCAGGTGGGGCGGAGTCAGTTATGATTCCAGAGAATTTAACTTCAGTTGAAGAAATTACTGCTACTCTTCAAAAAGGTTTTGATAAAAAGAAATCATCCTCCATTGTTATTGTTGCTGAAGGTGATGAAGAGGGGAACGCTCAGATTGTAGCTAAGAAGATTAAGGATAAAATGGGCGAGAACTTAGATATACGGGTGACTACTTTGGGTCATATTCAACGAGGGGGAATTCCTACTGCATCTGACCGTATTTTGGCAAGTAGATTAGGATTAGGAGCTTTGGAAGGCTTATTACGGGGAGAGAAAAATGTAATGGCTGGAGTGGTTAATAACCAGTTGATTTACACCCCTTTTCACGACACGATTACAAAAAAGAAACCTGTTTCAGAGGATTTAATTCGCATGGTAGAAATTTTGTCCACCTAAGCGAAACCTACAATTTGATAAATAACATAACCAGTTATTTCTCTTACTAATTCAGCAAACTTTGCAAGATTGCGTTCTTGAGGAATAATTTGATCAAGGATACCTGAAGGGGTATCCTTTTTCTTTATATCTGCAGGAAATGCGTCGATTAAAAAACCTTCTTTCAGATAACAAGCTTTCGCTCGAGGCATGTGCATAGCGGAGGTAACTAGCACCATTTTCTCGGTCATATACCGAGTAAGAATCTTCTTGCTGTAAACAGCATTTTCATGCGTATTTCGCGCATTTTCCTCTAAATAGATATCCTCAGGTTTTACACCCATGGCAATCAAAACATCCTTCACTTTTTTACTTTCTTGTGTTTGATCTATCTTCAAACCTTTGATATTGACATTTCCACCCGTAATTAGCAGTTTTTTTACTATGCCCTTTTTATATAATAAAAGAGGTTGAACAAAACGATCGGCGGTTTCTCCAGTTCTATATCCTTCACCAGCTCGCATCATTCCTCCGCCTAATATTATACACCATTGATAGGTATTTTGTAGTTTCAATTGAGGACTTTCGTATGCCAAATAACACTGATTTACAAACCATCCATTGCTGAATAATAGTAGAGCACCTGTAATTATGAGAATTATTCGCTTCGTATATCGACTAAAATAGGCGACTCCCAAAAGAATAAAAATCCAACAAATTGGTTGAAGGAAAAAGTCGATTATTTTAGATAGGATGAAAAACATTGTAAATTTGAGTTTAGTGACACAAATTTATTCTAAACTTATGAAAGTAGTCGGTACTGTACTTTTTATTTTGTTATTCGGGGTTAATAGCTTTGCGCAATATGATATTAAGGGTAAAATTAAAGGATTATCAAATTCTGAAGTCTATTTAGCTCATTATTTTGGCTATAATCAGCAGGTCATTAAAGATACTGTTATGGCAAATGAATCAGGGGAGTTCCAATTTAAAGGATCGGAGCCCTTGCCTAAAGGGTTGTACTTGATCTCTTTTCTTAAGTCAAAATATATTGATGTGGTTTTAGAGGATGCCAATTTTTCTTTTTCACTAGATACGACAGATGTTCTAAAATCAATTTCTTTTACAAATTCTGCGGAAAATAGTGCCTTTTATTCTTTTCAGCGTAGTATGAATGATTTTTATACTCAACTTAATCAACCTACTCTTTCTGCAGATCTACGAAAAAATTTGCAATCTCAGGTACAAAAATTTCAGCAGCAATGGAAGTCAGCTAATGCCGGGTTATTTGTCACTAAATTGATTGAATCTTCATTTGATCCAGAAATTCCTACCTATAAAGGCACATTAAAGTCAAAAGCTGATACGACTAGAATGCAACTATATCAATACCAATATTACAAGAAGCATTATTTCGACGGGATAGATTTAGGAGATGAGCGAATGGTTCGTACTCCATTTTTGCAAAGAAAGTTAGAGCGCTACTTTAAGGATTTAGTTGTGCAAGATCCAGATTCTATTGCCAATGATTCGGATTGGATTTTAGCTAGAGCTAAAGATACCGAAGTGCGTCGTTACATTGTTTACAAAATTGCCAGTACTTATGAAAATAACCCAATTTTAGGCACAGATGGGGCTTTTGTTCATTTAGCTGAGAAATATTATATCGGGGAGCCAGCTTTGTGGGACTCAAGTACAGTGAGGCGAATGAAAGAAAGAATTACTATTATTAAACCTCTGCTTTTAGGTAAGACTTTTCCTAAAATGTATTTGACAGATATATCAGGAAAAGAAATAAATTTAGATGCCTTACCTTTTAAATATACGGTAGTTTTTATCTATGATCCTGAATGTAGTCATTGTAAGCAAGAAACGCCTAAACTGCTTGCTTTAAATGATTTTTTTAAATCCAAGAATATAGGAGTTGTAGGAAGTTCAATCGTGCGAGATAAGGCAGCTTGGAAGAAATTTATTACAGAATTTAAAACTAGCTCCTGGATTAATGGGATTGATATTCACCTGAATGCCAGGACAGGTAAAGAAGAATTCTATACTGATTTTAGAAATACGTTTGACGTCTATTCAACTCCAGTTGTTTATGTGTTAGATCAGCAAAAGAAGATTGTAGGGAAGCGTATTCCTGTGGAGAATATAAAGGATTTTATTCAGTATCTAGAAAGTAAACGTAAGTAAATCTACCGTTTAATATATTTTTTATTGATATATTTTGTGTGTTTTACGTTCTTCTTCATTTTGTAGTGTGTCTTGTAATTAAGACGTGATTTTTGATAAAAGTTTCTGCTAAATTTAGGGTTACTCTCTAAAGAAAGTTTCTGGTAGGGGATGAGCATTAACTCGTTTTCAAATCCAACTATTTTTATTTTAACTTTAACTAGACCTATTTTTTTTAGATTTAGTTTTTTAGCTGCAGCCTCAGAAAGGTCAATAACACGACCTTTGCGATAGGGTCCACGATCATTAATTCGAACGATTACACTTCTACGATTGGATAGATTAGTGACTTCAACTAACGTATTAAATGGGAATTTTTTGTGAGCTGCGGTTAATGCTGTTTTTTTTAAACGCTCCCCACTGGCCGTTTTTTTACCATAAAATGAGTTAGCATAAAAGGAGGCAATACCTGTCTTTTCATATCCTAAATCTTGTGAGAAAGCGTTTAGGGATAAAAATGAGCATATCAATAATACTATTGACGGTATTTTTATCATTTAAAAGATTAGATGATGATGGTAAAGATGTAGGTTTAAATTGGGATTTAAAAATTAGGTATTGGGGGACATTACTTAATTCTAGTATTTTTTTTTGAGTGAATAAGAATAAATAGTAGATTTACACATTGTGAAACCATAATTTAAATATCAGTGGAAGAAAGAGATAGAGAAGAATTATTTTCTAAACGTATTAGGGCCGGAAAGAGAACGTATTTTTTTGATGTTAAGTCTACGCGTTCTCAAGATTACTACATTACTATAACCGAAAGCCGCCGCCATCAAAAGGAGGATGGTTTTGTTTATGAAAAGCACAAAATGTTCTTGTATAAAGAGGATTTTGATAAATTCGTTGAAGGTTTAAATGAAGCAGTAAATCACGTGAAGACGGAGTTAATGCCAGACGTTGATTTTTCTTCCTTTAATCGGGATGAAGATGAGTTTGGGAACAGTGAATTGAAATGGGAGTAATATTCTTTAAAATATTCGAAAAAGCCTCTGAGAAATCAGGGGCTTTTTGATTTTTAGCCGTACTTTTGTGCTTTCATTTTTAAAATTACTATGGGATTAACTTGTGGAATTGTCGGATTGCCTAATGTGGGTAAATCAACTTTGTTTAGTGCTATTTCTTCGAATAAGGCAGAAGCAGCAAACTATCCTTTTTGTACAATTGAGCCTAATGTGGGGATAGTTACTGTACCGGATGATCGTTTAAATATATTAGCGGAATTAGTGAAGCCTAACCGCATTTTGCCTACGGTTATTGAATTTACAGATATAGCTGGGTTAGTGAAGGGTGCTTCCACAGGAGCTGGTTTGGGAAATAAATTCTTAGCTAATATACGTGAGGTGGATGCTATCATTCACGTAGTTCGGTGTTTTGAAGATGAGAATATTGTACACGTGGAGGGTCGTGTGAACCCTGTAAGCGATAAAGAAATTATTGATTTAGAATTACAGATTAAAGATTTAGATTCTGTTGATAAGAAAATTTCTAAAACAGAAAGAGCAGCTAAAGCTGGAGATGCAAAATCAAAAGCTGAATTAGCCGCATTACAACAATTCAAAAAAACATTGGAAGAAGGTAAATCAGCCCGTACAGTAGTAATGGATGATGAACTTCGTCAAACAGCTATAGGTGATCTCTATCTATTAACGGATAAGCCAGTTATATATGTAGCCAATGTGGATGAAGCGTCTATTGCCGCTGGTGGAAATCAATATGTTGATCAATTAAAGGCTAATGTAGCCTCTGAAAATGCGGAAGTGGTTGTTGTTTGTGCTGCTTTAGAAGCTCAAATTGCGGAAATGGAAGATTTGGAAGATCGTGCTATGTTTTTACAAGAATATGGTTTGAAGGAATCAGGATTGGATAAATTGATACGCAGTTCTTATCACCTGTTAAATTTAATTACCTATTTCACTGCAGGTGTTCAAGAAGTACGTGCTTGGACCATTCAAAAAGGATGGAAAGCTCCAGCAGCTGCCGGTGTAATACATACAGATTTTGAGCGTGGATTTATTCGGGCAGAAGTAATTAAACTAGCTGATTACGTCGCTTACAAAACAGAAGCGGGATGTAAAGAGGCGGGAAAGTTAAGTGTTGAAGGTAAGGATTATGTAGTTCATGATGGCGATATAATGCACTTCCGTTTTAACGTGTAACGACTAGTGACTATCGACTAGTCACTACCGTCGTATACCCCACCAGCGCATCATACCTTGTGCCTGGTTTTTGGAAGTATACTAGTATTTCATACACATTTTCTGTTTGTGAATAATTTCCCTCTAATGACGTGTTAGAGGGATTTTTGCTTTTAAATTGGTAGTTATAAATCCCTTGTTTTAAGATGGCTATATGTTCTAAGTATCCGTTCGAGGTATTCAATTGTAGGGGAGAGTCGAATTGGTAATCATTATATCCTCCGACAACATAAATGGTTTCATTTGTGTCTACAGGTTTAAATCTAAAAATGCAAGCAACATAATCAGCCTGTAATGAATTTTCTCTTTTCTCGTAGGATTCAATCGCAAAGGAGCCATTGAAGTCATTTCTTTGGACATATGGTAGTAATCCTTGTGCTTGTTCTAATTGAGTAGTTATTCGGTTAATTTTTTCTCCTGTCTCTATGCGATCGACAAAGTTTAATTTTTGCTGAGAACTTCTTAAATCGATTAATCTGAATTCATTGGATCCTGGGAATGCATTTTCCTGAAGGAAGAACGGGAAGGTTAAACTATTTTCTTGGAGATTAAATTGTCCGGTTGGTAGTTTCTTTAAAAGATTTTCTGATTGGTGATTTTGACGAATTTGAATGGATAATTGATCATCACCTGTATAATTTAAAAAGGGAGGTATGTTTAATTTAAAATCAATGCTTTGATGGGTGGCACGCAATGAATTAGTCTTAGCGAAAGAGAATTGTGTGGCTATTTTTATTTGCTGCTCTGCTACTGAAAACCGAATAGATAGGACTGTATCTTTCTTGTTACGTTTATTATACACCATGGCAATATAGTTTCCACTCACCTTAACTGAGGGAATAGGGACACTATAATGTAAATAAGGAACCTTTGTTCCAAGGGAGGATTCAGGGTTTCGAAGAGGAAAATCATTAAAATCCTGTAGGTATTCGATTTCTGATAAGGGTGATGGTTTCCAATCTGATTGGCAATGAATTAATCTGAAATAGTAATTAGGGTAATTCAATGCTAAATCATCAAAATTTAAGCTAGCCTGGTTTTCAGAACCTAAGTTTAAAATCGTATTAGGATGATTTAATTTATTTTCTTGTTGTATAAAAACAGAGTGAATGTTCGGATGATGTGTACGCGACTTAATTTGACTAAGTGCGATAAAAGGAAGACCTACCAATAGCAATAGCGAATAATAGGTCTTCATATGAATTAGATTAAGGCTTCCCAGGAAGCAGTTATCTCTGTTAATTTCTCCTTCTCAATAGCTAATTCTACTTCTAATTTTTTTAATCCTGTATAATCTGCAGCATTAGCTAAATCTACCATTTGGGCTTCGATTGAAGCAATAGTATTTTCAATCACCATGATCTCTGCTTCCAACTTTTCGATTTGCTTGGTTTGGTTAGGCGTCTTTACTTCGACGGGAGCTAACTCGGGTTTAGCTTTCACAGCTGATTTTACAGAAACGGGTTTAGCTGTTTCTCTTGTAGCCATCCAAGTCTCATATTCGTCGAAAGAACCAGGATATTCTTTGATTTCATGATCTTCTATATACCAAATCTTATTCGCGATATTACTAACGAAATAGCGGTCGTGGGAAACCGCTACATAGGTTCCTTCGTATTGTTGTAAGGCCTGAATCAGGATATTGACCGATTGCATATCCAAGTGATTGGTAGGCTCATCGAGTAAAAGGAAGTTTGCTTCGGAGATTAATACTTTTGCCAAAGCTACTCTTGATTTTTCACCCCCAGAAAGGACTTTAATTTTCTTGAAAACTTCTTCACCAGAAAATAAAAAACATCCTAAAACAGAGCGTAATTCCATTTCGGTCTTCGTCGTCCCCGTGCCTTTTAATTCTTCAATTAATGTATTTTCAACCGTTAAGCTTTCTAATTGGTGCTGAGCAAAGAAAGATTCGATCACATTGTGACCTGTCCGTCTTTCGCCTTCGATTTGTTCTGAACCTGAAATGATACGTAGTAAAGTTGATTTACCTTTACCATTGGCACCAATTAATGCAATTTTATCACCACGATTAATTGTAGCTGATGTGTTTTTTAAGATAACTTTCTCTCCAAAAGCTTTAGAAATATGTTCTAAAAACAATATAAATCGACCAGGTTCGGTTCCAAAGTTAAACTTGAAATTAACTTTCGCTTTCTCATCAATGACATCATCTATGATATCGATTTTATCTAATGCTTTTACGCGAGATTGTACTTGTCGGGCTTTAGAAGCTTTGGCCTTGAAGCGTTCAATGAAACGCTCTGTTTGGCGAATTTGAGATTGTTGGTTCTCAAATGCTCCTTTTTGTATCTCATTCCTCAGCGCTTTCTCTTCCATGTAGAAAGAATAATTGCCCGGGTATAGCGTAATTTTTGCTCCTGAAACCTCCGCAATACTATCAATAGTGCGATCTAAGAAATAACGATCGTGAGATACCACCACGATAGATCCCTCATAATCATGAATGTATTTCTCTACCCACTCGATAGAAGGTAAGTCCAAGTGGTTAGTTGGCTCATCTAGTAGGAGTAAGGCTGGTTTTTGTAATAATAATTTCGCAAGCATGACCCGCATTCTCCATCCTCCAGAAAATAACTTCAATGGCCTTTGTAAATCATCTGTGCTAAAACCTAATCCTTCTAATATCTCTTCTGTACGCGATTGAATAGTATATCCATCTAATCTTTCGAAGTCCTCTTGAAGTTTAGCTAACACATCAATGTCTTTGTCTTCATAATTTGTTTCCATTTTATGAAGCACGGCATCGATATCTTTTTGTAGTTCTAATTGCTTTTCAAAGGCCTGCATGGCCACATTTAGGATACTATCGTCAGTTTGGTAGGATAGTAAATCTTGATTTAAGAATCCAATCGTGCAATCTCCTGACTTGGAAATAGTCCCGCCATCTGGAGTATATTCTCCTGAAATAAGACGAAGTAAAGTAGATTTACCCGTGCCATTTGCACCGATTAAACCGATTTTAGACTTAGGCTTGATATGTAAATTAGCCCCTTCATACAAGGCGCGACTTCCGAAATAGAAGTTTAAATTCGATATTGATAACATGTTACAAAGATAGCCGTTTTCTTGCATTTTGACCACCTAAATGCGGACATTTGACTAATTCTTCTAATCCGGGATAATTTATTTCTGTTTTAGTGTATCCTAAGGCTTTTGAAAGAGCCATTGTTCGGTTATTGTCACCCATGGACCATTCGATGTCGTCCATTGTCATTTGAGTTGGGTGTTCATAACCACATGCATGTGTGATTTCTGCGATCTCTTTAACAAGCGTATAATGGTATCGGTAGTACCGTTCGCTTTTTAATGTCACATCGATGCCTGCTTGTAACCATTTGTTGGAAGTTGCTATACCAGTAGGGCAGTGGTTTGTATGGCATTTCTGCGCTTGAATACAGCCAATGGACATCATGGCCTCACGTGCGATATGTATGCTATCCGCTCCCATAGCGAAAGCCATTAAAGATTTCTCTGGGAAACCTAATTTGCCTGAAGCTATAAAGTAGATTTTGTCTGTTAAGTTATGCCGTTGGAAAATCTGGTAAACTTTAGCAAAAGCAAAAGTGAATGGCATTGAAACGTGGTCTGCAAAAGCATGTGGTGCCGCACCGGTTCCCCCTTCACCACCATCGATTGTGATAAAATCTGGGCCTTTACCGTTTTTTTCCATGTAGGCAGCTAATTCTTCCCACTGCTCAAGTTTGCCTATCGCAGATTTTATGCCCACTGGTAATCCAGTCTCCGTGGCCATAGCCTCAATGAAATCAACCATTTCTGGTACATTGGAAAATTCCGAATGAAAGGCTGGTGACATCGCATCTTGACCCATCGGAATGTGACGAATCTCAGCAATTTCTTTATTGATTTTTGATTTAGGAAGCATTCCACCTTTTCCTGGTTTTGCCCCTTGGGATAGTTTTAGTTCGATTGCCTTGATGCAGGGATTTTCAATCACTTTTTGTTTCAGTTTCTCCATCGAAAAACGACCATCCAATTCTCTAACTCCGAAATAAGCAGTGCCTATGTTCAACATCACATCAGCGCCGTTTTGATGGTAAGGAGATAGGGAACCTTCTCCCGTATTGTGATAGCATCCGGCAAGTAATGCCCCTTTGTTTAACGATTCTACTGCCTTGGCAGATAAAGAACCATAAGACATCCCTGATATATTTACAATTGAATAAGGTCGGTACGGTTTTGCTCTTTTATGATAAGCGCCTATCACTTTCGCTGCTGGTAAAACACCCGGGTTCTTGTGGTATAAATGCTCTTTTGAAGGATTAAATCCCATCATCGCATTTTTGATAAAAATATAGCCTGGTGAGCTGAAGTCTTGGTCGGTACCAAAACCTTGTAAATTATTTTCGTTCTTAGAAGAAGCATAAATCCAAGATCGTTCTTGGCGGTTAAAAGGTAATTCTTCGCGGTTATTTGCTACAATGTATTGCCTAATTTCAGGGCCTATTTGTTCTAGCCAATACCTAAAATGTCCTACGATGGGAAAATTGTGTGTAATAGTATGTCTTTTCTGAATAAATACATCTCGAATGATGACGATAATTGCAATAATGGAAATCCAAAACCAGGCGGAAGTTATAAGGTTCATAGGGTTGATGATTAATGGTTCAAATTTAGGTTCATTTTGGCAATATTATTACCAATAGTTCTAATTATCTTTGTGGTTTATTTTATACTATGCAAGCGGATTATCACTTATTAAAAAAATATGTTGCTTCTGTTTTTACAGCCATTGGTTGTAGCGAAGAAGATGCATATCTAGCTTCAGATGTTCTTGTATCTGCCGATGCAAGAGGAATCGATTCTCACGGCGTCGCTCGTTTAGCTGGTTATGTTCGTCTCTTCGATAACGGAAGATTAAACACTAAACCCCAAGTAAAAGTTTTACATGAAACGCCTTCTACTGCCACATTAGATGGGGATCGCGGTTTAGGATTAATTGTGGCTCCCAAGGCTATGGAAATTGCCTGTGAAAAAGCGGCGCTAGCTGGTACCGGTTGGGTGGCCGTTCAGAATTCAAATCACTTCGGTATTGCAGGTTATCACGCCATGAAGGCATTATCTTCCCAAATGATTGGTTGGGCAATGACGCACGCGGCACCTTTAGTGACTCCT
Organism: Bacteroidota bacterium; assembly: GCA_041157105.1. Taxonomy (GTDB): domain Bacteria; phylum Bacteroidota; class Bacteroidia; order Cytophagales; family Spirosomataceae; genus Aquirufa. The sequence goes on from JBEBDF010000019.1 coordinate 19,973, forward strand.
ACCTTTTCAAAAGAGAAATTATTAGGTACGAATCCCATTGCTGTAGCGATTCCTGCTAATGAGGAGCCCGCTTTTGTGGCTGATTTTGCTTCCACAGCAGTGGCTTATGGTAAATTAGAGATCTTACAACGAAAAGGTTTAGACACACCAGATGGTTGGGTGCAGGATGCGAATGGGGATCCTTGCAATGATGCCTTTGCAATTAAAAATGGTGGGGCTTTATTGCCTTTAGGTGGAGATCGAGAGCATGGTTCGCACAAAGGCTATGGTTTAGGTGCAATTGTAGATATTTTATCAGGAGTATTATCTGGTGCAAATTTCGGACCTTGGGTACCTCCCTTTGCAACAGCTGGATTTATGCAGGCAGGAGAGACGGTGGGAAATGGTACTGGGCATTTTCTAGGTGCGATGCGCGTGGATGCCTTTAGACCAGCAGAAGATTTTACAAAAGATATGGATAAATGGATACGTCGTTTTAGATCTGCCAAAGCCGTAGAAGGCAAGCAAGTCCTCATTCCAGGTGATCCAGAGCGTGAATTAGAGGCTATTCGCAGAAAGGAAGGTATTCCGCTTTTAAACCCGGTAGTGGAGGATTTAAAATCACTATCTAAACGCTTTAACTTAGATTTTAAAATTGATTAAGATGGTTTCGAATAAACGTATCAAAATTTTTATTCTGTTATTTAGCTTGGTGTCGGCTATGTTCTCCTACTATGTTTGGCAAGTGTTTAAAACACCGAATTTTAGAGTGGAAGCCAATCAATCTTTCGAGTTATTCATTCCAGTAAATTCAACGTATGAATCGGTTTTGGATACCTTGAAAAAGCACGATTTAGTTCGAGATCAATTGAGTTTTCGTTTTCTTGCTAAGGTGTTAAACTATCCTGAAAAAGTACGTCCAGGTCGTTATATTATTCACAGCGAGATGGGTAATTGGGAACTGCTTCGCAAACTTAGAAATGGTCGCCAAGATGCGTATAAAGTGGTTATTAACAACTTTCGATTAAAAGAAGATATTGCAGGTCGGATAGCACATCAGACGGATTATGATTCAGCGGCTATTTATGCAGTTCTTGATTCATCGGAGATAATGCAGCAATGGGGTTTTGACTCTGAAACAAGTCCAGCCATTTTTGTGCCTAATACCTATGAGGTGAACTGGACGACGACTTTTCCTGAGTTTTTGGAGAAGATGAATAAAGCTTACCTGAAGTTTTGGACAGATAAAAGAAAAGCTGAAGCAAAGAAATTAGGATTAACACCCATTCAGGTTTCGATTCTAGCAAGTATCGTTTATGGTGAATCTAAAAATTCGAAAGAACAAGCACGTGTGGCCGGTGTTTATTGGAATCGTTTGCAGGCCAATATGCCTCTTCAGGCTGATCCAACCGTGGTTTTTGCATGGAAAGATTTTACCATTAAGCGAGTTACTAGTAAGTATATCTCTCTAAATTCTCCTTACAATACCTATAAAAATACGGGATTACCTCCTGGTCCTATTTCGATTGCTTCTGGCGATGTTATCGATCGAGTGTTGAATTTAGAACACCATGACTACCTTTATTTTTGTGCTAAGGCTGATTTTTCAGAGAATCACGCTTTCGCAGTTACTTATGAGGAGCATATGAAGAATGCAGCGGATTACCAAAAGGCATTAGATAAAAACAAAATACACTAATATGTTGACTCATAGCGTCTTTTATCGAGTTTGTTATGCAGATACGGATCAAATGGGCTATGTCTATTATGGTAACTATGCGCGATTTTATGAGATTGCCCGAGTAGAGACTTTGCGAAGTATTGGCGTGAGTTACAAGGTATTAGAAGATGCTGGTATTGGATTGCCGGTTTATGAAAATTACTCGAAGTACCATGCTCCAGCATTATATGATGACTTATTGAGGGTTGATTGTACTTTGGTCAAAATGCCGTCAGCACGTATTGAGTTTGAATATCGAATATACAACCAAAATGAGGTCTTGTTACACGAAGGAAAGACGACTTTAGTCTTCATGGATTTAGTCTCAAAAAAGATAGTTAAGGCACCCGAATGGTTGATTTCAGCTATTTTGAAACATAGAAATGATGATTAGAAGGGTTTTTCGGGAAATTAGATTGTTTTGGAAGGATTGTGAGGAACACTATGTTTTAGCACGAATTCTTACGATTCTGTATCAAAAAATCTTTCATTTTGATATAGATGTTCGAGCTGCTGCGGTGGCTTACAATTTTACATTAGCTGTTTTCCCTACGATTATCTTTCTATTCTCTCTGCTGGCCTACATTCCGGTGGATAATTTTGATATTAAAATGGTGAACTTTTTAAAGTCATCCATCCCGAAAAACCTGCAGAAAGATTTTACCGAATTGCTTTTAGATTTGATTCGAAAAAAATCTGGAGGAGTTTTATCTTTTGGATTTTTATTTGCCCTTTATGCTTCTACTAGTGGTATTCAAGCACTTATTCGTTCGTTTAATCTAACCTATAAAACGAAAGAGAATCGGGGGATTTTGAAGGAGCGTGTTATTGCTGTTTCATTAAATTTCTTGTTGACATTCGTCTTGATTACTGCATTTTCAGTCTTTATTGTTGGGAAATTAGTGATAGGTTATTTAAAAGGTAAGGGGCTAATTGATTATGATTTTAATTTCTATATGTTGAATATTCTAACCTATTTCCTCATATTCGCTATTTTCTTTTTGACTATCTCGATTATCTATTATTACGCTCCAGCCATTACAAAACGTTGGAAATTTTTTAATGCTGGATCTATTACAGCCTCTATTTTGACCATTCTAGTAACGAATTTGTTCTCCTATTACCTAGTTAATTTTGCGAGTTACAATAAGGTGTATGGTTCAATAGGATCGTTGATTGCCTTGATGGTATGGTTGTATTTTATTGCCTTGATTTTACTCGTGGGATTCGAAATTAATGCCAGTATTGATCAGGTAAAAGAGGAAAAAGAAGAATCTGATACAGATTATTTTTTTGAATAAGATGGCAGAACTCATCCGGCTTTACGATAAGAATAATAGTCAAGCGACTTTAGAGTTGATTGTTAAGGCTTTAGATAAAGATGCAGTTATCATTTACAAGACGGATACGATGTATGCTTTAGGATGTCACATCAATTCAACGAAAGCCGTGAACCGAATCTGTGAAATCAAGGGTATTCAGGCCTCTAAGAATCGATTTTCCTTTATTTGTTCTGATTTAAGTTCTATTTCGAATTATGCCAAAGTCTCCGACTTTGCCTTTAAAACCTTAAAACGATACCTTCCTGGAGCTTTTACTTTTGTATTGCCAGCAAGTTCTAAAGTACCTTCCATTTTAGTACAAGGGAAGAAGACTGTAGGTATACGTATTCCAGATTATGGCCCTATTTTGTCCATTGTTGAATTACTAGGTTCACCATTATTGACGACCTCTTTGCCTCATGACCATTTAGAAGTGGAAGAATATACTGATCCCAGCTTAATTATGGATCGATGGGGACATGCGGTTGATTTAGTTCTTGATGGAGGTTTTTCAGGTTATGTACCTTCTAGTGTGGTGGAAATATTGGATGATTCATTTGAAATCGTCCGTGAGGGTGCAGGTGATTGCACAGACTTTAATTAAGTCCATTTAAGGCTTAATTTCTCCGGTTTAGTATGCTTCCATCTTCTGTGTGACCATAGATATTGCTCTGGGTAGGCATTGATTGACTTTTCTAAACGTCTGGCGAATCTTTCAATTATTTCGCCAGGAGCTAATTCATCGAAGGGCGTATTTGCTAATAACTCATAAGTCATGGAGTATTTGCCTCGTTTGGTTCTAATTAATTCTGCAAATATAACGGGGTATTGATATTCACGTGCAAAGCGTTCCATACCTGTGAAGAAGGCAGTATCCTGATGTAAAAAAGTTGTCCAATAGGCTGATTCTGGTTTTTGTGGTGCTTGATCAGCTGCTAAACATATAGCACGTGGGATATCCTTTCTTTCTCTTGTTAGTAAAACCGATTCTTTTTTTTCTAACAAAACTACATGCCCAAAACGAGATCTAACTTCTTTCGTAAATTTATTAAAGGTGGGATTATTTAATTTTTGGTAAATAATATCATGCGGATTTTTACTGAGTGCTAAACGATGTATGGCCCATTCCCAATTTCCTTGATGGCCTGCAACTAATACGACCGGAATCCCTTTATTGATGAAATTACTTACTATTTCTTCATTTTTTATTTCAAAACGAGCTAACATTTCTTCTTTTGAGATGGAAACTCCTTTGAAAAATTCGACTAATTGGTCTGTTAGATAGCCATAAAAACGGTAAGTTATGTTGGCTATTTCTTTTTCTGAGGCCTTCGGAAATGATTTTCTAAGATTCCCTTGAATGACTTTTTTGCGATACGGTACGAGGTAATAACATAGGAAAGAACAAAATGTAGCGAAACCATAAAGTACAGGTAAGGGTAATCTTCCAATTAGTTTGTACAGAAATAGAGGAGACACTTTCATTCTTATTATCTTTGTTTTTTATTTGTACAAATATCCGATTAATTTTTGGGAATGCACATTGAGACGCATTATTTGCCTAGTTTAGAATACATGTCACTTTTGCTTCAGCATCCGACTTTACTTTTCGAGGTAGAAGAGAACTTCCCGAAGCAAACCTATCGGAATCGTTGTCTGATATTAGGTGCAAATGGAGTAGAAAGATTAACAGTTCCTGTTATTCACACTTCTGGTCATAAGACGAAAACAAAAGACATTAAGATTGATTATTCCCAAAATTGGGTAAAGCAACATCAAGGCGCTTTTCAAGCCGCTTACGGGAATGCGCCTTATTTTGAATATTTTAAGCCATATTTAGATCAGATTTTTGCAAAAAAAAGGTTTTTTTTAGTAGATTTAAATATTGAACTCTTGAGTTTTGTTTACCGAATTCTAGATGTACCTCTGGTTTATGAGAAGACCTTAGAATTTGGAGTTAAGTATGAAACCAGTGAGTATGATCAAATCAGTGCAAAGAAAGACTGGACAACGCGTTCATTCTATCAAAATAGATCTTATCGCCAATGTTTTGGAACTGAATTTGTTCCCAATCTGTCGATTTTGGATTTATTGATGAATCATGGTAAAGAGTCTTTGACTTTTTTAACATAAGAAAGGGAACAATTTAGGGGCATACGCGGTTTATGCATTTAAATTGAACGAAATAAATAGAACGATATGGAGGCTAAATTTTCGAATAAAGTGAAGGAAGTCATCTCGTTAGCACGAGAAGAGGCATTGCGTTTAGGTCACGATTACATCGGTACTGAACATTTGATGTTAGGGATGATTCGGGATGGACAAGGGCCAGGAATTGATTTATTATTACGTTCAGGTGTTTCTTTGGATTCATTACGCCAAAGTATAGAGCATTCCACCGCTTCCACAACGCGTTCTACATTTGATCGGGAAAATATGTTAAATATTCCTTTAACAAAGCAAGCAGAGAAAGTATTGCGTTTGACTTATTTAGAGGCTAAGTATTTCAAAACTAATGTGGTAGAAACGGATCATTTATTGATGGCTGTTTTGCGTGACGAAGATAATGTAGCCACTCAGATTTTGGAAAAATACCAAGTATACTACGATCTTATTAAAGAAATGGTGGAATTCCAATCAGGAAATAGCCAAGGAGCAAATCCGAAGGCCAGTTCAGATACAGATGATAACGATGATGATTCGCGTTTATATAGTGCTGGTTCAGGATCTACTGGTGGAACTGGTGCTGGAAGTACAACAGGTTCTAAACCAGGTGAAAAGAGTAAGACTCCAGTATTAGATAATTTCGGTCGTGATTTAACTAAGATTGCAGAGAATGGGAAATTAGATCCTATTGTAGGTCGAGAAAAAGAGATAGAACGTGTAGCTCAGATTTTGTCACGTCGTAAGAAAAATAATCCTATTTTAATTGGAGAGCCCGGTGTGGGTAAAACGGCCATAGCGGAAGGTTTAGCCTTACGTATTGTGCAGAAGAAAGTATCTCGTGTACTTTTTGGTAAGCGAGTAGTTACGCTTGACATCGCTTCTTTAGTGGCAGGTACGAAATACCGAGGCCAATTTGAAGAGCGTATGAAGGCAGTTATGAATGAATTAGAGAAGTCTACGGATGTGATCTTGTTCATTGACGAATTACATACCATTGTAGGAGCAGGTGGGGCATCTGGTTCATTGGACGCTTCTAATATGTTTAAACCATCTTTAGCACGTGGCGATATCCAAGTGATAGGAGCTACTACCTTAGATGAATACCGTCAATACATTGAGAAGGACGGTGCATTAGCACGTCGTTTCCAAACTGTGATGGTAGATGCTACGACGGTGGATGAAACCATCGAGATTCTACACAACATTAAAGATAAGTACGAAGATCACCACCATGTAATCTATACAGAGGAATCGATTATTTCAGCTGTTAAATTATCTGATCGTTATATTTCAGATCGTTTCTTGCCGGATAAGGCGATTGATGTATTGGATGAGGTAGGCGCTAGAGTACATATTTCGAATATTAATGTGCCGGAAGATATTGTTGCATTAGAGAACCAAATTGAAATCGTTAAAAAAGAGAAGAACCAAGTGGTGAAGTCTCAGAAATACGAGGAAGCGGCTCAATTACGCGATAGAGAGAAAAAATTAATCGATCAATTAGAGCAGTCTAAGGCAGCTTGGGAAGAGGACTCTAAGAAACAGAAATTTACGGTTACAGAAGAACATGTGGCAGAGGTTATCGCTCAGATGACAGGTATTCCAGTTAATCGCGTAGCGGCTAAAGAGGGGGAGAAATTATTACAGATGGATGAGCAACTTTCGAAACAAGTGATTGGTCAACCAGATGCAATTAAAAAATTAGTAAAAGCCATTCAACGTACGCGTGTGGGCTTAAAAGATCCGAAGAAACCCATTGGTTCATTTATCTTTTTAGGTCCTACTGGGGTAGGAAAGACGGAGATGGCAAAAGTTTTAGCTACTTATTTATTTGATAAAGAGGATGCTTTAGTCCGCATTGATATGAGTGAATACATGGAGAAATTCAGTGTATCTCGCTTAGTCGGAGCGCCTCCAGGATATGTAGGTTATGAAGAAGGTGGTCAGTTAACGGAGAAAATTCGCCGCAAGCCTTATGCTGTCGTATTGTTAGATGAAATTGAAAAGGCACACCCAGATGTCTTTAATTTGTTATTACAAGTTTTAGATGATGGTATTTTGACGGACGGTTTAGGTCGACGAGTTGATTTTAGAAATACGATTATCATTATGACATCAAATATTGGTGCGCGTGATTTGAAGGATTTTGGATCGGGTATCGGTTTCTCAACTAAATCGAAAGTGGACAATTTGGATGAGTATGCTAAGACCACCATTCAAAATGCGTTGAAAAAGGCATTTGCTCCAGAATTTATTAATCGTTTAGATGATATTATTGTATTTAATTCTTTAGAGCGCCCAGCCATTCATCAGATTATCGATTTGATGTTAACTAAGTTGAAAACACGTTTAGCGAACCTTGGTTTCGAAGTGGAATTAACGGAGAAGGCAAAGGATTTTGTGGCGGATAAAGGGTATGATCCGCAATATGGCGCTAGACCATTGAATAGAGCTATTCAGAAATATTTAGAAGATGCGTTAGCTGAAGAAATCTTGAAAGGGGCTTTAACAGAAGAGGAGTACATTGTGGCGGATTTTGATGAGGGTGCTGATGCCTTGACTTTGGCTAGAAAAACAAGAAAAGAATTAACCAAACAAAAAAAATAATATGTCATTAGTACAGAATAAGGTCGTTTTAGTGACTGGAGCTTCGCGTGGTATCGGTCGGGCTATTGCGACTACATTTGCTAAGGCTGGCGCAAACGTTGCTTTCACTTATTTATCTTCTATTGAGAAGGGACAGGCATTAGAACAAGAATTAGCAGCGTTTGGTATTACAGCCAAAGGATATCGTTCAGATGCATCTTCTTACACCGAATCAGAGAAATTAGTGGAGGATGTGTTAGCTGATTTTGGAACGATTGACATATTAATTAATAATGCAGGAATTACGCGTGATGGTTTATTAATGCGTATGTCAGAAGAACAATGGGATGAGGTCATTCGCGTAAACTTAAAGTCAATTTTTAATTTGACAAAGGCGGTAACTAAGCCAATGATGAAGGCTAGATCTGGTTCAATCATCAACATGACTTCGATTGTTGGAATTAAAGGTAATGCGGGTCAATCAAATTACGCAGCATCAAAAGCGGGTATAATTGGATTTACAAAGTCTGTGGCCCTTGAATTAGGCTCTCGTAATATTCGTTGCAATGCCATTGCTCCTGGGTTTATCGAAACAGAGATGACTGAAGAATTAAATGAAGCGGCGATCGAGGAGTGGACAAAAGCGATTCCTATGAAAAGGGGAGGACAGGCCACGGAAGTTGCTGATGTTTGTTTATTCTTAGGTTCTGATATGTCTTCCTACGTTACAGGCCAAGTTATTTCAGTAAATGGAGGTTTGTTAACTTAATTTATAATTTAAGTACAATTAGACCTCAGTCTTTACGTTTAAGATTGAGGTCTCTTTTTTTTATGAGGATTTATCTATTTTTTCTGCTGGTTTTCTTAAGCTCTTGTGCTAAGTCTGTACTTCCTGTACAGATTGCTGATAAGTCAGTGTATGTGGATCGTTTTCCGGCTATAAAACCGGGCTTAACCACAATGGATTTTTCTTTATCTTATGATAGTTTATTGGTACTTAGCCAATTGAAAGCAGGTTCTCTACTTTATCAAAATGCCTCCGCTTCTTCTGCCATTGATTTCCCATTAGATGTGCGATTGTTAGCACCTATACAATTTAAAGCTCTACAAAAAGACCAATTAAGTCTTTCTTTACCTGTTCGGATGTCTGCAAAACCAGAGTTAGCCGGTATATCTGCGGGCTTAGTCACAGGCGATTTAGCGATGCAGGTGCAGTTAAAGTTGAATCTAGCTAATTTAATTTCTTTGCAAGTGAAAGAGGTTTCCTATGGCTATGAATGGATTCAAAAACCCTCGGTTAAGGTAATGGGATTTCCGGTGAATGTCTCAGGATTAGTAGATCAGTTATTGAATCAAAAGAAAGCATTGATTTTAGCTCAAATGCAAGAACAACTGAATGCTTCGATTAGAAATACCGTTTCTAAACCCTTTTCATTACAATCTTTTATTTCGGAGTCGCCTACTGGGTACCGGTTTGAACCAGTTCCCACCTCTGCATTGGATTTGCGTAATTTAACATTTGAGCAAACTGAAATTAAAGGTCAATTGAGGTATTTTGGAGGATTTAAAGTGGTCTCTGGTCAAAATAATGGGAAGCCTATTTTTATTCCAATTAAAGATTTACCAGGTGTGGCTACACCTACACTTCCTTTTCAATTTCAAATGACTGGTCCGGAATTGATTGATCAGATTAAGTCTTTTAATACTTCCTTAAAAGGTGCAGGTTCTTTCGTATTCCAAAAGGAGGGTTTAGGTTTTCAATTAGTTCAATTTAAAGGGAAATCTTCTAAGTTAGAGGTGGATTTTGATTTCGTAATCTATCCGGATAATTCTGTCGGTATTCAGTTAAAAGATACACGTCTTCAGGGCTTATCCTTTCCTGCTTCCCTTTTTAAGAACAATATTCAACGCAAATTACAGGCACAAGCCTCGGCTTTTCGGTTTAAGCCGTCTCTGATTCTATCCCGACTTCCCAGTTCGATTACTTTAGCTAAAAATGGCCGAGTTCGTTTTCAAAAGATCTATTTTGATAGTAGCTCGGTGTTAATCGAGGGAGTATTTGAAGGGAATTGGTCTTTGGCCAAATAAAATCTTACCTTTGCCTCAGAGAAAATAGACTATCCTATCGCTTTTTAAAGAGGAAAGTCCGAACAACACAGAGCAGTGTGCTTCCTAACTGGAAGGGGCATCTTCGGATGCTACAGCAAGTGCCACAGAAAATAACCGCCTTCGGGTAAGGGTGAAAAGGTGGGGTAAGAGCCCACCGCTGGTTTGGTGACAAAACAGGCATAGGTAAACCTCACGCGTTGCAAGATCAAATAGGCTAGCTGCCGCAAGGCAAAAGGGTGG
>JBEBDF010000020.1:0-30086 GCA_041157105.1 Bacteroidota bacterium
ATGGCAGCTAACATTTTAGCCTGCTTAGGAGCCTTATCCATTGTTTATGGCGCTTATAATGCCCTAGCGATGACCGATTTAAAGAAATTGGTTGCCTACTCCTCCGTTTCCCACATGGGTTTTGTGTTACTCGGAATCGCGGCCTTTACGGCAGAAGGTTGGCAAGGTGCCATCTTCCAAACGATCTCACACGGAGTTTTATCTGCCTTACTTTTTTTAATAGTAGGCGTGTTGTATTCTCGCACCGGCAACCGAGAAATCGACTCCTATTCTGGCTTAGTGACTTTAATGCCACGCTTCACGGTCATCTCCGGAATCGCGATTTTTGCCTCTTTAGGCCTTCCCGGATTCTCCGGATTTATCGGAGAATTCTTCAGCTTGATGGGCGCATTCACCAGTCCGTTTGTTTATCCAGCGATTGCGGTGTTCGGGGCTTTGGGACTATTATTAGGCGCTGGTTATTTATTATGGACGTTCCAAAAAATATACCTTGGAAAACACTACCAGAAAAATGCAGACTGGTCGTTACCTGATTTGAATAAATTAGAATTACTTAGCCTTTTTGGTCTAGGAATTATCAGTATATTGCTAGGCGTTTACCCGGGCTTATTATTCGAGCTCAGTGAAAAATTCGTCACCGGATTACTAAAATAAACCTATTAAAATTTAAACCTATGGAAAACAAATTCAGCCGGAGAGACATCCTAAAAAGTTCTGCCGGATTCGCTGGCCTTGGTATGATGGGCCACCGTTTTCAAGAAGCAGACGTTCAAGCGGGCCTCGACCTGAAAGGAAAAGTACATCACTCAGCTTGTCGCTGGTGCTACCAAGATATTCCTTTCGAAGAATTAGTGATTAATGCTAAAAAAATTGGCTTACAGTCCATCGAATTAACAGGTCCTGCAGAATGGGATATACTGAAAAAACACGATATGACCGCGGCCATTGGTTGGGGAAAATACCCAGACGGCATGAACATCCCGAATTTCTTTAACCGGACAAAAAATCACGATGCTTTAGTCGGATTCTACGAAGATATCATCCCAAAAGCGGCCAAAGCCGGAGTTAAAAATATTATCACCTTCTCTGGAAACCGAGACGGAATGAGCGATGAAGACGGTCTAATCAATTGCAAAAAGGGCTTACAGCGCATCATGAAAACCGCTGAACGGTACGATGTGACTATCTCGATGGAGTTATTGAACTCTAAAGTCAACCACAAAGACTACCAAGCCGACACGACCGAATGGGGAGCGGCCCTATGTGAAATGGTAGGTTCCGATAAATTCAAATTACTATACGATATCTACCACATGCAAATCATGGAAGGGGACGTAATCGCAACCATTAAAAAATACTACCAATACATCTCTCACTACCATACAGGTGGTGTTCCGGGTCGTAACGAAATCGATGAGACGCAAGAATTAAACTATGCGGCAATCATTCGGGCCATCTACGATACGGGCTATAAAGGCTTCATCGGACAGGAATTTATTCCTGCCCGCAAAGACAAAATGGCGTCCTTAGAACAAGCGGTGAAAATCTGCGATATCTAAGAATACCAAAAGCTTGATTAAAACGCAAACTGCTCCGAATGAGTGGTTTGCGTTTTTTATTTATCAGCCTGTTGATAATCGATTTTTTTGCCTAGTTCCCTGGCGTTTTTCACTCCAATTTTAGGGAATGAAAACGCTCTTTTTTCTCCTTTTATCTTTTCTGTCTATCGCACAATGTGCGAGCATCAGCACGCAACCCCTCCCTCAAATCACCTGTGAAGGAGACTCCATACGGCTATTGGTTAACAGTTCAGCTGGCACCTTTCAATGGGAAAAGCGCAGACCCACAGACACAAAGTTCACCAGCATCACAAACGCCCGCGCGACACGCTACGCTTTTCTTTCCGGTGGAGCCACCCATCCTTCAGGATCTTTTTACCGCTTAAAAATCACAACCAGTAAATGTATTATTTACTCAGATTCTGTACTGATCACGCTAAGGAAAGCGCCGGTCATTTCGAGCTTAACCGTTTGTGAAAAGGCGCTTATACCCCTTTCCTCTGCCTATTCCTGGACACTCAATCGCCTACCCGTCGATTCCCTTATAGCAGTTCCCTCCCTCCATGGCGCTAAACTAAAGGCATTCGCTCGACACGTCACTTTTCCAACCGGCACCTGTACACTTGCTTCCAATGAAGTTAGCTTAAGTGTTACATCGTTACCTTCTGCTCCTACACACGTAGTGAAAGTTGTCAAAGCCTGCGCAGGGATCCCTTTCTCATTAAATGCCACTGGCTGTTCACCCTCGTTAACCTTTTGGTACAATGCAGCTGGCATAAAAATGGGTGAAGGAAGTCGTTTGCCACTCGTGGCATCTGATAGTTCCATTTTTCGGGCATCCTGCGTCAAATCAGGCTGCGAGGGACCTATGTCCACCGGGGTAAAAACAGTCCTATTCGCTATTCCGTCTCCACCCATTAACACCTCAGCTACTTACTTTTGCTCAGGTATCAACTTCAATTTACAAGCCAGTGGAGGGCTCAATAACATCTGGTATGAAACACTGTTAACAAAATCGAGCCTAAGTACGGCAACAGCCTTAGTGATAAATGCGATTCACAATAGAAGCGCAAAAGATTCCATCTTAGTTCGATTCGCCTCCGTTAAAATCAATGACTGTGAGAGTGACCGCATACCCGTAACCGTTCGGATTAAACCACATTTGAAACTCATACCCCTTTTACCTATTTCGCTAACGGGTGAAAGAACACTAACTATACCTGAAGCCCAAACCATAAATGGAACACCGCCCTATAAAATTTCATACAACTCAACAGCAAAAAGTCTTTTTGGTCCATTTACCACCAATGGATTCTTTTTCAGAACCGTTACCGATTCACTCGGCTGCAATACAAAAGATACAACTCTGGTAAACTATGTACGAAATGGACCTATCAGATATCATTTAACAGCACAATCTGAAACCAATTGTCTAAAAAACAACTACCAAATTCGAATTAATGGCTGTCAATTAAAAACCTCTGCCACCGCAGGAAGCAAACGTTTCGAATCCCCTTTAGCAGAGTTCATCCTGTCTGGCGGAAACTACACTTTCTTCTGCAACGATGGTGAAACGGACACTCTTCTTTTAAACCTACCTGTTTTAAAGCAACCTAGTTCACTTCTACATAAATCATTCACCGGTCATATTTGTGAAGCAGATAGTGTAACAATTAGCCTCACAATTGACTCAACTGTGCGCTTTGTTGGCTGGGAGAAAGACAGCCATCTTTTTTCCCAAGACAAGACAATGGCAGGCTTATTGCCAGCTGGAGAGTATCAACCTATTTTGGAAGAAAATGGCTGCTTTTATCGTTCAGATAAAACAATTCTGGAGAGAAGACCCAATCCTCCAACGCCTAAACTAGAAAAAATGGGCGCCTATTTTATCAAGTCACATTCCCTAGGAGTATCCGAATGGCTCATTGACAAAAGTCGATCGACAGATAGTGTGTCTATTCGAAAGATCACAGATGGACGCGAATTCTATGTTCGGGCAAAATGGATGTATAAGAGTCTTGCCTGTTATTCTCCCTTCTCAAATGTGTATTATGTGGAACAACCTGCTACTTACGAATTTACTACTTACCCCAATCCTTTATCGGGTATTCTAACTATAGAAATAGCGTATGACATTGAGAATGCCTTGCTTTATTTATTCGATTTAAAAGGGGAATTAGTTGCTTCAACTGAAATAAAAAATTCCAGCAGGATAATGAATTGGGATATTTCCCGAATCCCCGCTGGAACATATATTCTAAAGCTGTTATCCGATGGAGTTAGCCAAGAAAAAACTATTCGTAAATCCCCTTAGCTATCTTTTCAGAAACAGCCTTTGGTGCTAACCAAGCTAGAAAAGCGCCTAACTTGTTTACGAAACCGGTAATCACTTCTTGTTTTTTGGCAAACATCCCATCCACAGACATTTTCGCTACAACCTCAGGAGTCATCGTGATCTTCTCCGCTGCTTTACTCGCTTTTGCCGGCAAGTTTGCTCGATCGTTAAAATTCGTTGTAGTAGCGCCAGGGCTAACGGCTGTAACGGTAATTCCTTTAGCTTTCCATTCGTGAAACAATCCACGAGAGAAGTTCAAAACGAATACTTTCGAGGCAGCGTAAACACTCATCAACGGAATCGCCTGATAAGCAGTCGAACTAGCAATATTTAGTACATATGCCTGTCCTTTGCCAGAAAGCATCGGATAGAATCGGTAGCAAGATTCCACTAATGCATTCATGTTCACTTGCATCATTTTTTGAGTTTCCTCGTAGGAATAGCTCTCAAACTCTCCCACTAAGCCATATCCGGCATTGTTAACCAAAATACGAAGATCTATCTGCTTAGCTAACACCCACTCATACAGCGTATTTACAGCTGTTGGATCTGCTAAATCTGCTACTAAGTAATCAACCTCCAGCGAATACTTTTTCTGAATTTCTTCTTTTACCTGCTGAAGCTCATAAGAATTACGTGCAACTAATATTAGATTATACCCTCTCTGCGCTAATTGTAAGGCAATCTCTTTGCCAATTCCTTTACTTCCTCCTGTAATAATTGCGTATGACATAGTAGTATTGTAAATGAAAAAAGCCGCCCGATGAGCAGCTTTTTTCGATGATAATTTTTTATTTATTTTTTAGGAGCCGAGGCTGCTGGAGCTGCTGGATTCAAATAATCATTGATATCCTTGTCATCCGCCTTAATCTCCTGAGCCTTTACGAAATAATCTTTCACCTTAGCCTCATCTTTGGTTACGGTTAAATGATATCCGCCTAGGAATTTATAGGCCTCGAATAATTGATTCTTATCCTCCTTAAAAGCCGTTGATTTTTCTTCTTTTAACTTGGCTGCTATTTCTAAGAATTTCTCATAATAAGGTACTCCTAACCACTTCGTACCTGTGTAATCAATTAAGTTGTTCGTACGAGCACGATTAAGGTAGAATGGAGGCCATTTATCATTTACAGAGATCGCCTTTGCAAACAACGTATCAGACTTCATTGCGATTAACGGACGATTTAAGGTATCTGCTTTCGGTGTAAATGCAGCCACAAAGTAATAATCCATCGCAGCTTTAAAATAATCACCTGAACCTACCGCTTGATTTTTCTTTTGTTTCCACTCAATACTTTTCAAAGCCGCCGCTGCTGCATCATTATAACGCTTTTGCTTATAGCGAATATCATGGATAATATTATATACGTTATTATTTGTGTCAAGAGGTGCAGCACGCTCTAAATAAGTTAAAGCAACCGAATCCTTACCCAAGCCTTGGTATCCTTTTCCGAAATATAAATCATCCATGTAGTAAGGCTTTACTCCTGAACGAACCATACCTTCTAGGTTATCTATACCTTGCTGGTAATTCTTCATTTCTACGTTTGAATAACCACGCATACGGAAAATGTCATTATCCTTAACACCCTTCTTATCTGCCTCATCCGTGTACTTCATCGCACCTTCATAATCTTGAGATAAGAATAATAATTTAGCTGTCTCTAAAGTTACCTCAGGAGTTGCTTCAGCCTTCTCTAAATACTTTCTGAAATAACGAGATGCGTTTTTGTATTGGCTACCTACGATTAAATACTCACCATAACGCTTGTGTGCTGGTGCGAAATTTGAATCTAAGTCAATGGCCTCTTTATATCGAGATTGAGTCTCCCGGTAGTTTTTACCACGTAAAAATACGGTACCGATTTTCACCTTCGCTTTCACGTTTCTAGGATCTTGCAATAACGCTTGCTCATAAGATGAAACCGCATTACCCCCATCATTTTTAATTAAGAAAGCGTCTCCGCGAACGATCATCTGCTCTGCGTTAGGACCTTTCTTAGTCTTTTCTAACATCAAGTCAATTAAACGAATTGCCTCAGCTGGGTCGTTATTATTCGCATTAAACTCAGCATCACGACCTAATTTATAGAACATGGAGTAGGCTTCTGCAATACGATGAATAACATCGCCATTTTTGTATTTTGTTTCCTGCAGGATACGGTCAAAATCTACTTTCGCTTCATTGACTTTGTTTTGGCCTACTTTAATGGAGGCAAGACCTACTTGATTCAAATAGTTTTTAGGGTCTGCTGCCAAGCCTTTCTTGAAAGCATCTTCAGCTGCTGCCCAATCTCTACGGGATAAATAGTAGTAACCTAAATAATAATAGTTTTCCCCGGTAGGAGAAGCTGCCACTAAATTTTCAAAAACTTGTTTTGCTCTGCTTGGTTGATCGCGATCGATTAAGTGTAATCCCTCTGCGATAGTTTGTCCCATTGCCATATTGGTGATCAATAAACTGATTGCCAATATCCACGATTTCATTTTCTTCATTTTGTTGTTTAATTAATAGCTTTCAATCTTTTTCCTAGGCCTGGAACACCGAAATGTCCAATTTTATACACTTAACTTTAAATTCGTTAGAACAACAAAAATAAAAACAATCTTCTATTTTCCCTACATTAAACAAAATAAAAATACACTATTGATTGATTTGATAGGTACGAATCGTGATAGGTCGGGTCAACGGAATTAATCCTGCCTTCAATACTATGAGCTGCCCTAGATCTCCTGATACATAATTCAGGAAACCTGTTCCCAGGCCTTGATGAGCCTCCTTCAATATATATTTGATTTCGCGACGTAGAGGGTATTTTTTCAAGGCTAAATTATAGCCGAACGGCTGCGTGTAGGGCATACCCTTACCTTCAGCCACTGACATCACATTCACTGAACGTATAAAACCCAGTGAAGTGGGATTATCTCCATCACTAATCCAATTAGATCCTACAATTCCAATCAATCGAGAATCATTTTTTACCTGATTAATCACTTCAGGATTAGAACCAGCTGCCACCACATGTAATTTCTCAGCACTTGAAATCTTTAATTTATCTATTAAAAATTTCAAATTACTTGAGTTCGCTTTGTCCACCACTAGCGTATACTTAGTCGAAGTCCCTATAATTAAATCTTTCAAATCAGCTAGGGTAATGAGCGTATCTGAATTGGATTTATTGGCTAATAACGCGATGCCGTCTGCTGCTACATTGAAACTGCGGTAAGTAATGGCCTTGCGAGTGAAAATTTCCTTTTCTTTGGCCGTCAAATCCCGTGTCACCACCACCCCACGAATCTTGTCATTCAGCATATCTGCGATAACTTCATTCTCCGGACTGAACTTATACTGGATTTTAGCGTATTTATATTGCTCCTCAAATGCCGTCTTCTCGGCCTTCATTAAAGGCTCAAAAGACTCATCCACGCCCAGGGTAATTTCTCCAACTGTGGCTGAATCTGTAGGTGTCTCTTTTTTATCCTTAGAGCATTGGAAAAAACTTAGCCCGATAAACAACGCTAAACTAATATTTCTGATATTCTTCATCATCTTCATCTGTTGAGTTAAAGTAGGCATAGGCTCTCCAAATTCGAAACAGTCCATAGGCCATAAAAAGTAAACCAAATAAAACGATGGTAGGTACACCAAAATTAGTACCTAAATCAAACTCCGAATAAAAAGCCACATACAAGCCTAGCAGAAAGTAGGCGAAGGCAACTATTAATCGAAATCCGACATTAATCCAAACAGCAATAGGTCTTTTCATATTCATTTAAAAAAACAGACCTGCTAAAAATACATTCAGCAGGTCTGTCTATGTTTAATCGATTCGATCTTATTCAGATAAGACGAACGTAATCGGTTGAGTAAAACGAGATCTAACCGCTCTTCCAGACTGCTTACCAGGATTCCATCTTGGCATAGACTTGATTACGCGAATAGCTTCCTCATCACATCCGAAACCAACACCTTTCAAAACTTGTACGTCTTGAACGGTACCATCCGTGTTAACAACGAAAGATACGAATACTCTACCACCTACGTTTGCACGCTGAGCAGCAGATGGGTATTTCAACGTTTTCTGTAAGAAACGTCCCCATGCACCTGGTCCTCCAGGGAATTCTGCTTGTTGCTCAACCGCCGTGAAGATTTCATCTTCAGCAGGCTTAGGTGGCTCAACAGGCTCAGCTCCCTTAGCATCTGGATCAACTGGTGGCTCATACGATTCCGTTTCCCCTTTCACAGTTTCAGATGCCGTATTACCTCTTACCTCTTCAGGTGGAGGCTCAGGCTTCGTTACTTCCTCATCATGCTTGATTTCAGGAGGTAAGAATTTCGTCGTTGTCACCTTAGGGATTTCCTTGGGTGGTGGCGGTGGCGGTGGTGGAGGCAACTCTACCTTTTTAGGTGGAGCAGGCTTATCCAATTTCATTACTTCGGCAGTCACCTCAGTCTTATCTTCCGCAGCGGCAGTTAACTGTTTCCAGAAAGCTGCTAACAAAAGAGCACCGACAAAGAGTGCAGAGCCTAGTAATACGGACCGCTTCATTACTTTAGGATACGTCTTTCTTAAAACGAAGGCACCGAATTCACGGTTCTTGTTTTTGAAGATAATATCGTCCAAAGTAGCATCTTGGCTTATTACTTGTGACATAATATTCGTTTAATTTAAAATTAATTTAATAAGCTTATTTTCCTGATCGTTTAATCAATGCCTCCGTATCCGGATCGATCTCTAACAGAGCATAACGCTTGTTGTTAGTTATCGCACATTCATCAAGCATGTCAATCATGTTACGATACTTCGCACCCTTGGTTGGCTTGATCACGATAGTAAAATTATTACCCACTTTCGCTTTCAGATCCGCGATAACCTTGCGAATTCCTGTCTCCGAATAGTTAGTAACTTGCATTACTGTACCTGCTTCAGTAGGGATACCTTGGTAGTAATACACCTTTTTCTCATCTGGACACACGGTAAGTGTTTCAGATAATTTAACAGGTGATGTTTCCTTTGTATCCGTTTTATCAGGCATGTTTAATTGCATGGTAACGGGCTTTGCTAACGTTGTAGTTAACATAAAGAAAGTAATCAAAAGGAAGCCTAAGTCCACCATAGGTGTCATGTCGATTTTGGTCGACATTTTCTTACTGCGCTTCTTTCCTCCGCCTTTCTTCCCGCCACCGGAGCTATCTATTTCTGCCATTTCTTTTCGTAATTAATAATTAAAATGAAAACTTATCTCGGTTTATTTTCCGGTCCAGTTACTAATTGGAAGATATTGATATTCTGAGCCTGCAAAGTACCGATGATATCGGCAAAAACTTTGTAGTTAGAATTTTGATCTCCTTTAATGGCAACTTTCAACTCTGGATTAGACAACTTCGCATAACCTACCCAATACGAAAGCTCGTTATTAGATGAGTCAATTGGAATTCCCTTACTTAGCTTCTTAGCATCTGCAGGTTTCATATTTAACACCTGACGCATAGCTCCAAGAGGATAGCCTACGATTTCAGAAGCCATAAAGTTCTTCTTCATCTCAGCTGTTACAGCGATACCATAGCGATTAGCCATACGCTCTAACATAAACTCTCTTGCCATTTGATCATCAGTTGCCAAATAAACGCCACCTTCTGGTGAAACACTAACCATCAGCATACCATCTTTCGTATTCAAAGGTTTCTCTGAGATAGAGGATGGAGGAGTGATCGTAACTGCCTCTTCTGGACGGAACTTCGCGGTTAACATGAAGAACGTCAAAAGAAGGAAAGCCACGTCACACATCGCTGTCATGTCGAGTGAGACACTTTGTCGTTTAGCTTTAACTTTTGGCATAACAATTATTTTTTTGAACGGTGAATAAAATTGAATGAAAGGGCTTAGCCCCTAAATCAGTTCAAATATTAATTGTGATGCGTAGCGTAGTTTTGGTTAACACTTAAGCCGATTTCGTCAATGCTGTAAGTTAACTCATCAATTTTCGCTGTGAACACGTTATATGCAATAATACAGATCGCTGAAGTACCGATACCTAATGCTGTGTTGATTAGGGCTTCAGAGATACCATTTGCTAAAGCGGATGAATCAGTTGATCCACCTGAGTTACCTAATGACGCGAAGGCCTTAATCATACCGATTACCGTTCCTAATAGACCGATCAAAGTTGATACAGATGCTAAAGTTGCGATAATAGTCAAGTTTTTCTCTAACATTGGCAATTCTAATGAAGTAGCTTCTTCCACTTCTTTGCTCAATGCTGCTAATTTTTGCTCTTTATCTAAAGATTTCTCTGTAGTCAAAGCTTTGTATTTTTTGATGGCAGCTAATGTAACATTACCTACAGATCCTTTTTGCTTATCACAAGCTTTCAAAGCACCGTCTACATCATCCTTATCTAAGGAAGCTTGAATTGAGCGAACAAAAGCATTCACATCACCAGTTCCTTTTGCTTTACCGATTGTGAACATACGCTCGATTGAGAATGTTAATGCAGTTAAGAAACAAGTCATCAAAACTGGCACGATAACTCCACCTTTGTAAACTACACCAAAGTAGTCGCCTGGAAGTGGGTGTCCTTCATTAGTACCGCCTTCAAAGTGAGAGCCATCACCCATTACAAGTGAATAAATCGCTACCGCAATGGCAAAAAGGACAATTAGAATTAAACCTGCAGAAATACCGCCAGATTTTTTTTCGGTTGCAGCTGGCTTAGCAGCTGGCTTTGGTTGTTGTGTACTCATTAGTTTGGTAATTTGGGGTTAAAGAATTATTTTTTAATAAAACTTGTAGAAAATGCGGCGATCGTAGTTTTCATAGTATAGACGTTCGCTTTCTTTTCGATAAAGGCAAAAGTAATAGAATTCTAATATAATTTTCATCCTTTAAATAATCATTATGGGGTTCTGAGCAGGTCACAGATTTTGGACTATTGTACTAATCCGATATTTTCTACTAATAACTGATAATTTCAGGGTACTATTTTGGGATTATTGAAATATAAAAAAATTAAAAAAAAATTAAATTTTGTAGATAATTTCCCGGTTAAACCTATTTAATAGCTTAATTTTGGAAGTCAAAAACATGCTAATGATCGATTCCCCATTCAATCCTAAAGGCCCCCGAGCTTCTACGCGAAGTAAGGATAATATGAGCTTGAAAGAAGCAATTGAATCCCTTTTACGAGTCTATAAGTTGCAGAATAAATTCGACGAGACCTATATCGTGGCACACTGGGAGGAAATTATGGGAAAACCAATCGCAGCTAGGACTACCAAGGTCTATATAAAGGATAAAAAACTATTTTTAGGGATCGATTCCGCGCCGTTAAAGAAAGAGTTATTGATGGCCAAACAGAAAATGATTGAGCTATTAAATAAAACAGCTCAGCAAGATATAATAACTGAGGTTGTTTTTCTTTAAAATAATCCCATACCAGCCAAAGCCCTTACACTGTAAGTCGAGAAACCATAATTGAATCCCGCGATAACCCTAGGGGTAAAATTTCTACGCCGTGCCCGGATGCGGGTTGTAAATCGGATTTACAAGATTTAAATCAGTAGGAGCTACAGGAAAGAATTTTTTAAAAATTACGAAAATTAGCCCTTGAGGATCCTAAAAAAAAGCAGATATTTACGCCATGACCCGGATAATCCCACCGTATTTAAAACCAGGCGACGAAGTCGCGATTTTGTCTCCAGCTTCGTTTCCTCCTACCGAAAACTGGAAGCAGGGCGTAAAGGTTTTAGAAAGCTGGGGGCTTCGGGTGCGAAATGCGCCTAATTACTTGTCTCGTCATTTTGGCTTGGGTGGCACGGACGCCGAACGTTTATCCGATTTACAGCAAATGCTGGACGACCCCTTGATTAAGGCTATTTTTCCGATTCGGGGTGGATATGGGTCCTCTCGTTTATTGGATTCGTTAGATTTTTCGGGGTTTATTTCGAGTCCCAAATGGATCATTGGTTTCTCGGACATCACGGCCCTTTTATGTGAGGTAGACCGATTAGGTTTTGCCAGCATTCACGGACCTATGCCCCATAATTTTTGCCAAATAGGAGGTGAATCTGCTTTGCAAAACTTGCATTCCCTTTTGTTTGAGGGAAAAATTTCCGTCGCAGCTCCTGCGCATTCTTTGAACCGCTCTGGAGAGGCCTCCGCAGAAATTATTGGAGGAAATCTGTCCCTTTTATGTCATTTAGTAGGTAGCTCCACTTTCGCTTCTGCGGAAGGCAAAATCTTGTTTATAGAAGAAGTGGGAGAACGCCTATACCATGTGGATCGGATGCTTTTACAATTAAAGCGAGCAGGATATTTCCAAAATCTAGCCGGCCTAATCGTAGGAGGATTCACCGATTGCAATGAGTCTAGTTTAACGATTGGAAAAACGGCTTTTGAATTAGTCGCAGAACACACGTCGTCCTACTCCTACCCTATCGCTTTTGATTTTCCAGCTGGACATATCCCGAATAACCAGCCTCTGGTTTTTGGAGTGAAATCCAAGATGTTGGTTAATTCACAGAAAATCCAATTAACTGTTATTTAATCCATCCGCTTTACGCTAACCTTGTGTCTTAATCGACCACTATGTTAGCGAAAACATTTGGCAGTGCCCTCGTGGGCATTCATGCCTCCATTATCACCATTGAAACCCACGTGGGACAAGGATCCAAATGTTACCTAGTGGGCCTACCCGATTCCACCATTAAGGAATCCATTCAACGCGTCGAATCTGCCATCAAGCAAATCGGCTATTTTTTTCCCCGTCGTAAAGTCGTCATCAACCTTGCCCCCGCTGACATTCGCAAAGAAGGTTCCGGCTACGATCTCCCCATCGCCTTAGGTTTATTGCAAGCGTCTGAACAAACCAAAATGAATGGGCTATCTGACTATTTAATTATGGGAGAACTCTCCTTAACGGGAGAAATTCGCCCGATCAAAGGTGCCCTTTCGATGGCGATCGAGGCCAAAAAACAAGGCATCAAATCCCTAATTTTACCCTGTGAAAATGCAGTAGAGGCCGCTTTAATCGACGGTTTGGATATTTATGGAATGGCTAACTTACGTGATACGATTCGATTCTTGCATGGAAGAAAACAAGTCCCTGTGAAAGCACCTAATATTTTAGAAGTTGGCCTAAAATACGAAGACGATTTCTCCCAAATAAAAGGACAAGAAAAAGCTAAACGAGCTATTGAAATTGCGGTGGCGGGCGGGCACAACCTACTTCTAGTGGGCCCTCCTGGTTCAGGTAAAACAATGATGGCAAAACGTATTCCATCCATTATGCCTCCGATGAACCTCCGCGAGATCATCGAAACAACCCAAATTCACTCCATAGTGGGAAAGCTCAGTACAGAAAATCCACTTATCACCGAAAGACCCTTTCGAGCCTTGCACCACAGTATATCGGCACCTGCATTGATTGGTGGTCGAACCAATCCGCAACCTGGAGAAATTTCTCTAGCACACCAAGGAGTATTATTCCTTGATGAACTTCCAGAATTTCAGCGGCATGTTTTGGAGCTATTAAGACAGCCTTTAGAAGAACGGAAAGTCCCCATCTCCCGCGCACACGGAACGGTGGAATTCCCAGCTAATTTTTTGTTGATCTCCGCCATGAACCCCTGTCCCTGCGGATATTTTCATCATCCCGATAAAGTGTGTGCGTGCAAACCGTTCCAGATTGAACGCTACTTGCATCGAATTTCGGGGCCTTTACTCGATCGAATAGATATGCATTTAGAAGTATTTCCCTTATCATATTCAGAAATGTTTACATCTACAGAGAGTGAATCAAGTGCAACTATTAGAGAACGAGTGAAAAAGGCTCGAGAAATTCAAACGCAAAGATTTAATAGGAGTTTTATCCGTACTAATGCGGAAATGAATTCCGATCAAGTAAAATCGATTTGTCTACTGGATACAAACTCAGAAGCCTTACTTCAAACCGCCATAGAAAAACTTCAATTGTCCGCGCGAGCTCACGATCGAATTTTAAAAATGGCTAGAACCATTGCAGACCTAGCTAATTCTTCCACAATACAAGCAAAACATGTAGCTGAGGCCATCACCTACCGAAATTTAGATCGCGAAAATTGGTCCGGCTAATTGCGTTTTTCTTCGAAAAGGCCTACATTTAAAGTGATAATTCAAAATTACGTATGAGACAATTGACCCTTGGGATTTTAGCACTGTCAGTGACCCTTTTCGCTAGTTCATTTACTCCTGTGGAAGGAGAAGAAGAATGGAAAGAAGTTTTCAAAAAAATTAAAGAGGAAGTAGAGCTGCACTCGAAAGCATATAGCACCTTGGGAGATGCATGCATGACCATAGGGCATCGATTAACCGGAAGTGAAAAAGGAAAAAAAGCGGAAGAATATGCCTTTCGTTTACTAAAAGAATACGGCTTTAAGGATACTAAGTTTCAAGGATTTCAGGTTGAAGCCTGGGCTCGCGATACGGTGACATTAGCAATCGCTCCTCCTAAATCAGATGATTTCAGAGAAGTACCTGTGGTATCGTTAGCAATGACACCTGTGGATGCTAACATCCAAGGTACGATAGTAGATCTAGGCAATGGACTAGATGCCGATTACGTGGGCAAAGAGGTGAAAGGGAAAGTCGTATTAGCAAACATCGGCCTCTTAGATGCTGCCGCAGGAACAAAAAATTTGCACCGCTCTGAAAAGACCGCTTTAGCCATTCAACACGGAGCGATCGGGGTCATTTTTGTAAATACGGTCAAAGGTCAAGTATTATTAACCGGTACAGCTTCTGTTACGGGCAATTTAATCTCCATTCCAGCGGTGTGTATTTCATTGGAAAATGGAACAGAGATCAGGAAATGGATGAAAGACCAACCAGGCCTTTTGAGTTTAATTGAAATGCACAATGTAAGCAAGCCTATTAAGGCGCGTAACGTAGTTGCGACATTAAAAGGAACAAGCTCGAAATTAAGAAATGAGAAAATTATTATTGGAGGTCACTTGGATTCGTGGGATTTGGCGACAGGTGCCATTGATAACGGTATCGGCTCCTTCTCTGTTTTAGATGTGGCTCGAACTTTTAAAGCATTGGGATTAAACAGCAAGCGTACCATCGAATTTGTAGCTTTTATGGGTGAAGAGGAAGGGCTACTTGGTTCTAAGGCTTATGTGGAGCGTGCTAAAAAACTTGGAGAACTAGATCAAATCGTATATATGATTAATCTGGATATGACCAATAATGTATATGGATTTAATGCAGGTGGTCGTGACGAAATGCTTTCTGTATTAAAGTCAATTGGTGATCAAATTAAGGCCGTAGATGGAGATTTTGGCAATCAACTAGTTAATTCTCCTGGTTTACATTCAGACAACCAGACCTTTTTAATGGAAGGAATACCGGCTGCTGATCCCATGGGGAAATTAACCCGTAGCGTATTGGATTGTTACCATGCTAACTGTGATGATTTTAGTTTAGTTAATAAGAAGGAAATGGAGAATACCGTAAAGTATACCACTATGCTCCTGTATGGATTAGCTAACATGGATCAAATTCCAGCTAAGAAATTAGACTTCTATTCTACTAAAGAATTTTTTATCAAACATAACCTCCGCCACGAACTTGAATTAGGGAATGAGTGGCGCTGGGGAAATGACTAAATAATTTGCAAAATTCTGTTATTTTTACACTTTAGAAAATTTGAATTAACACAATGAGTAGCCAAAACCCTTCCTTTTTTGACCATCAAATCGAAGTAGTACCTGAAACGTCTTTTAAATCCATTATTAAAGTAATTGGAATTGGGGGTGGCGGATCCAATGCGGTGAAGCACATGGATAATCTCAAGATTAAAGGAGCTGACTTGATTATCTGTAATACCGATTCACAAGCTTTAGCTTCCAATACGGTCCGCACAAAAATCAAATTAGGAGAACAAGGCTTAGGAGCTGGTACAGACCCTGAAGTGGGAAAGCAAGCTGCTCAGGAGAGTCAAGAAAAGATCAAAGCCGTTCTTTCGAATGAAACGAAAATGGTCTTCATTACAGCTGGAATGGGTGGAGGAACAGGTACCGGAGCTGCGCCAGTGGTAGCTGAAATCGCTCGAGACCGCGATTTATTAACGGTAGCTGTGGTATCGTTTCCGTATAACTGGGAAGGAAAAGAGAAAATTCAATATGCAAGAGATGGGATTGAAGAACTAAAAACGTATTGCGATACGGTTTTAGTGATCATGAATGATAAAATATCTGAGCATTACAAAGATTTAGCCGTAAAGCACGCCTTTGCGAAAGCAGATGACGTATTAGCAAAAGCAGTTAAATCAGTTGTAGACGTTATCGCGAAACCAGGAGATATCAACACAGACTTCATGGACGTTA
Organism: Bacteroidota bacterium; assembly: GCA_041157105.1. Lineage (GTDB taxonomy): Bacteria > Bacteroidota > Bacteroidia > Cytophagales > Spirosomataceae > Aquirufa. The sequence goes on from JBEBDF010000020.1 coordinate 16,262, forward strand.
AGAAGGTATTGACGAATGCGGGTCAAGCGATGATGAGTTCTGCACTAGGTAAAGGAGAAGAAAGAGCGAAGGCGGCTATCGTGGAAGCATTGAACTCTCCTCTCTTAAATTCACAAGAAATTAAAGGGGCGAAACGCATCTTAGTAACTGTTTCTACAAGTAGCTCGAAAGATTTATTGATTTGGGAAAAAGATGCTATCATCGAATACCTAAACGAACGAATTGATGCGCAAGCGGATATGGTGAAGTTCGGTTTCTCAACCGATGAGGATTTAGGAGAAGACCTCTACTTAACCGTTATCGCGGCTGGTTATGAGCAAGATTCTAGTGGAATGGATGGCGGCATGCGTAAAGTAGTCAGAAAAGCAGCTCCTGTATTCTTAAATCCAGGTGACAGCGTGGAATTGGATGGCGAATTAGAAACAGCTGGCCCTGTTTCAGCTGATTCAGAGGAAGCCAGATTTGCTCAAATGATTGAGAAATTCAAAAATGGCTCGATGTCGGATGCTGAATTCAAAATACCAACTTACAAGCGTACGGAAGTAGGATTATATGATATTACGACTATGCCAGAGAAGGCATGGCAAACATCGGATTTATTCGCTGAATAATTCCTGGATCTTAGAGATAGCCGCTCGGATGATTTCTTCACTTGAGTAGGCTACCTCGAATTCCGAGATCGCCTCTACCCCACCCATCGAAATTCCTGAACGTCTATATTCCATTTCAGAATTACGCGTTGTTCTCGCACTTAAGTGTATCGCATCCACACCTATCTGTACAAAATCTAAGCAATTCACCGGGTTTACTCCACTTCCTGCCATAATTTGGATTCGACCTTTGGCTACTGCTACCAATTCTGCTATGTTTTCGATGCCATCCAGGGCCTTATCTTTACAGCCTGACGTTAGAATTCGGTTAAAGCCGATGGCAATTAATTGTTCCATCACTTCCAAAGGTTCACGAGAAACATCAATGGCCCGATGGCAAGTCAATTCACAACCTGCGGCTATCTGCTTGAATTCCCGCATAAACTCCACATCCAAATCTCCATCTGGTTTCAGTGCACCTACAACAATCCCATGCACGCCTTGAGCCACTAGGGATCTAGCTTCAGCAAGCATCGTCTGTTTTTCCGTTTCATCATAGACAAAATCTCCGCCGCGTGGTCTGACCATCGCATGAATCTCTAATGAGGTAGATTTCAAAGCTTGTTCCACAAGGCCCGCGCTAGGCGTTGTTCCACCTTCCCAAGGAGAAGCACATAATTCAACCCGTTGCGCTCCGGCCCGATCTGCGGCGATACAGGAGAATAAAGAATAGGCACAAACTTCGACAGAAACAGAACTAGATGGAGGCATAAAAGAGGTAAAAAATCAGGGTTTTGATAATTAATGAAAATTTAAAAAATAAATCTTTCATAAATACATTTTTATTTTACTTTTGCAATTAGGTAGGGTTTACGATTAACATAACCCCCTTTTATTTTTGAAATAAAAATTAGCTATAAATTATGTATTGGACACTAGAACTTGCCTCCTATTTAGAAGACGCGCCATGGCCAGCGTCGAAAGATGAATTAATTGACTTCGCAATCCGTACAGGATCTCCATTAGAAGTAGTAGAAAATCTACAAGAACTGGAGGACGATGGTCAACCATTCGAGAGTATCGAAGAAATTTGGCCGGATTATCCGACAAAAGATGACTTCTTTTTTAACGAGGATGAATATTAAATAGAAGAGGCGAATGCCTCTTTTTTTATGGCTTTAATGCGGGCTGCCAATGCTTCGTTACGGATGGCTATGCCCCAGCGGCGCGACAAGACGTCATCCCAGGTAATGGCCATTTCATGCTCCTTTAAGTAATTCAACTCGCCTACAAGGTATGGCTCGTGTGGCAATATTCGTTCCGCTCCATACCCATACACTTCTCCTGCAGCAGGGCCATAGATTTCTTCTAGGTGGGTACGAATATCAGGTTCAACAGTAGCCGGCAAGGCCGCAGTAGAAGCAGGAACTAATACATGATTCTTAGTCAAACAAGGCTTTAAAGGCACATTTAATACCTCTTTTTCCAGGACATCCAACGTGTCTGAAGCCATCACACGGTAAGTCGTCCACTTACCGCCCATGATACTCACTAATTTAGATCGGCCATCTACTTCCACCTCATGATCCCGAACTAAGGATTTTGTATCGGTATTTAGTGTTGAGTCGAGCTGGGCTTGGAGTAGAGGTCTTTGGCCTACAAACGTAGCACTTATGTCCTCCAATGTCGCTTTCTTAGAGGAATAGCGATTAAAATAAGAAATAAGGTATTCCTTCTCCGTATCTAAAATGACCGGGGATTCCGATAAAGTATCAGGATCATCCGTGGTTCCCACCAGTACATATTCCCGCCAGGGTATCACAAAAATAACTCGACCATCATCCGTTTTAGGAATCAAAAGGGCTGTTTCGCCAGACCAAAATTCAGCAGGCAATACAATATGAGCACCGCGACTCACTTTCATACGTGGTTTTAAACGTGCGTTAGCCAGGGCCCGGATTTTATCTGTGTAAGGCCCAGTCGCATTAACAACGGCCTTAACAGGGATGGTATAAGATTCCTTCGCCAGCAGATCTGAGAAAACCACTTTCTTAATCTTCAGACTTTTAGCCCCCAATTCGAAAGATTGTAGACTTGCATAATTTAAAATACAGGCTCCTAAACGTTCCGCTTCTTTTAATATGGCTAAGGCGTAACGTGCATCATTCAATTGTCCATCATAATACAAAACGCCACCTCGCAAATGATGGGTTTCAATGGAAGGAAATTCCGATTGTATCTCTTTCTTGCTCAAGCCACGACTTGATTTCAAATTCGTATTCCCTGAAATTTTATCATAGAGCCACATGCCTATGCGGTAGTACAAACGTTCCCAGCGTGTGTAGCAAGGTGTTAATAAACCTAATGGATAAGCTAGATGTGGCGCATTTTGAAGTAAGGTCTTGCGTTCGTGTAAAGCCTTGTAGACCATTTTGAATTGATGCCAATCCAGTTTTTTAACGGCTTGTTCGAGATAACGAACCCCGCCATGTACTAATTTGGTTGATTTCGAGGAGGTCTGGCAAGCAAAATCCCCTTTTTCGATTAAAAGCACTTTGTACCCTCGTAACGTTGCATCTAAGGCAACTCCCGCACCTGAAGCCCCTCCTCCAATGATGCACAGATCAAAAGACTCGGTGAGTTTAAGGAGTTGGTCAGGGCGATTAAAGGACATACAGGTTTATTTACCTCAAATTTGAAAAATAAAATGCAAAAGATTCCACTAATGTGGATAAAAATGAAAGAGATTTTATAATTTTGCAGTCCTTTGGCACCTATAATAATCTGCCAACCGAATTAATGACCTTATGGCAAAGAAAGAAAAAGTAGAATCGATTGAAATTATTGAGAGCCCAGAAGCTCTTCAACAAGAAGTTTCTAAAGTAACTGAATTAGTTGAAAAGAATAAATCTAGTGTTGCGACGATCTTAGGAGTTTTAGTTGTAGCTGTTGCTGCCTATTTTGGTTACCAATGGTATTCCACTACCCAAGATGCAGAAGGCGAGAAGAAGTTATACAAAGCTGTTTATGCTTTCGAATCGGATTCTTTAGCGGCTGCAGCGAAGGATTTATCGAAGGTTTCTGATGAGTTTGGTGGAAATACACAAAACTTAGCTGATTTATATTTAGGAATCACTTTGTTAAAGCAAGGCAAATTCGATCAGTCTATTGAGAAATTGAAAAACTTCTCTAGCTCTGATTTATTAGTTCAAGCGCGTGCGTATTCGTTAATCGGAGATGCGTACTCAGAAAAGAAATCTTTCGCTGACGCGATTGATTACTACAAAAAAGCAGCTGATCACAAGCCGAATAAATTCTTCACTCCTACCTATTTGTTAAAATTAGCGAATGCCTATGAAGCGAATAAACAAGTAAAGGAAGCAGTAGATACGTATTCGATTATCGTTGAGAAGTACGGACAATCAGCTGAGTCGATCCCAGCGAAGAAATACAAAGCGATCTTAGAAAGCTCTATCTCTGAATAATTTTTAGAACAGATTATAGGATGAGGGATAAGAGCTTGAGCTTTTATCCCTTGTTTTTTTAACCCCTATTATGGCTTCAGCACTAAAAAACCTGAGTGATTTTACCACGGAAAATTTGCCGGACGTTTCAGGCAAAACCTTTGCCATCGTTGTTTCTGAATGGAACACGGAAGTGACTCATGCCTTGTATTCAGGCGCCTATGACACCTTGTTGAAATATGGAGCAAAGGAGGAAAATATAATAAGTGTCAAAGTTCCTGGTAGCTTCGAATTAAGCTTAGGAGCTCAAAAAATGGCTCAGCAATCGAATATCGATGCCGTTATCTGCCTAGGTTGTGTAATTCAAGGAGAGACAAGACACTTCGACTTTATCTGCCAGGCAGTAGCGGACGGGATTACGAATGTGAGTTTGAAGTATGATAAACCAGTGATTTTTGGGGTATTGACACCAAATTCACAGGAGCAAGCAATGGATCGTGCAGGTGGAAAACACGGAAATAAGGGCGATGAGGCGGCCATAACAGCCATCAAGATGTTAGGAATATAATACGAGAATATATGCAAGTTTGGAAATTTGGAGGTACCTCCGTCGGAAAACCAGAGCGAATGAAGTCTATCCGTCAGCTAATTACGGAAGATGGTCAACCTAAAATTGTGGTGCTTTCTGCCCTTTCTGGCAGCACGAATACCCTACTATCAATCTCAGAATCCTTGAATGCAGGTAATCAGTCTGATGCTAAAGCGAAAGCGAATGAATTACGTGCGCATTATGATCAATTCTTAACTGAATTATATTCGACTCCTGCCGGCCTAGGAAAAGGGCAAGCCATTGTTGAAAAAGAATTTAATTTCATCGACAGCCTAATTGCTACGGCTCCCTACACCGGGAAGCAAGAGAAAGAAATGGTCGCTTTAGGCGAATTGCTATCTACGCAAATTTTCGAAGCATTATTGCAAGAGGAAGGCGTTAGCTCTGCTTTATTGCCTGCTTTAGACTTCATGGTGATCGACGAAGATAACGAGCCCATTTTATCCGTCATCGAACAAAAATTAGCAGCCGTATTTTCTCCAGTTAAAGGCAAACAAATTTTCGTTACACAAGGATTCATCTGCCGTAATCCGGCAGGTGAAGTAGATAATTTAAAACGTGGTGGATCCGATTACACGGCTTCCTTAATCGGTGGTGCGATTCAAGCGGAGGAAGTTCAGATCTGGACGGACATCGATGGCATGCATAATAACGATCCACGTATTGTGAAGAACACCTTCCCTATTCGCGAGCTTTCGTTCGCTGAGGCGGCGGAGTTGGCTTATTTTGGGGCCAAAATCTTGCACCCAAGCACCATCACCCCGGCGAAATTAAAAGGGGTACCAGTTCGTTTGAAAAATACGATGGAACCGAGTGCTTTCGGGACATTGATCTCTGAGAAATCAACTGACGTGGAAATCAAAGCGATTGCCGCAAAAGATAATATTACCGCCATATACATTCACTCAACACGCATGTTGAATGCATATGGCTTCTTAAAACGCGTATTTGAGGTGTTTGAAAAATACAAAACACCGGTCGATATGATCACAACCTCAGAGGTTTCTGTGAGCGTAACCATAGACCAAACGACGCATTTAGATGCGATCATGAGCGAATTACGCGAGTTTGCTGAGCTAGAAGATCCAGACATGAACCAAGTGATTATTTGTATCGTGGGAAATTTCTGGGCAGATAAAGAAGGAATTGCCATTAAAGTTATAAATGCAGTCAAAAACATTCCTATTCGAATGATTTCATACGGTGCATCCGAACACAATATTTCTTTATTAGTCGATGCTTCCCACAAGAATGATGCATTAAACGCATTAAACGAAGGACTTTTCTAAAAAACCGAGCTATGTTAACTTTACCCTTTATTCGCGCAAATCAAGAAACCACGATCGCTGGTTTACAAAAGAAGCATGTTGCGGATGCGGCTGAAATCGTAGCGAAATTGATCGCACAAGACGATCAACGCAAAACACTTTTACAGCAAGCCGAATCTGCTTTAGAAAAATCAAATGCAGCCGCAAAAGAAATCGGGGCATTAATGCAATCCGGCCAAAAAGAATTAGCCGAAGGCAAGCGTTCAGAAACAGCTGCCCTTAAAGCATCGATTAAGGAAATGGAAGAGGCTGCGAGAGCCGCCGAAAAGGAGTTAACAGATCTGTTAGTCACTTTACCAAACCTTCCTCACAGCTCCGTTCCACAAGGAAAAACGGCTGATGACAATGAGGTGGTTTTAACGTGGGGATCTGTACCTGAACTAGCTGCGGATGCACAACCTCACTGGGACTTAATTAAGAAATACGATATCATCGATTTTGACTTAGGAAATAAAATTACGGGTGCAGGTTTCCCTGTTTACAAAGGAAAAGGCGCGCGTTTACAACGGGCGCTAATTAACTTCTTCCTTGACGAAGCCATCAAAGCAGGTTATTACGAGATTCAACCTCCGATTTTGATCAATGAAGACTCGGGTTTCGGGACAGGACAATTGCCGGATAAAGAAGGCCAAATGTATGTCACAAAAGAGGAAGGCTTATTCTTAATTCCGACGGCGGAGGTTCCCATCACAAACTTATACCGGGATGTGATTGTGAACGAGAAAGAATTGCCGATCAAAAATGTAGGCCACACACCTTGTTTCCGTCGCGAAGCAGGTTCTTGGGGAGCTCACGTGCGTGGTTTAAACCGTTTGCACCAATTTGACAAGATTGAAATCGTTCAGATTCACAAGCCTGAGAATTCCTATGCGGCTTTAGAGGAAATGTCGTTACACGTACAAGGATTACTGCAGAAATTAGGATTGCACTACCGTGTGCTTCGACTGTGTGGTGGGGATATGGGTTTTGCTTCAGCGTTAACTTATGATATGGAAGCGTGGTCTGGAGCTCAAAACCGCTGGTTAGAGGTGAGTTCCGTTTCTAATTTCGAGACTTTCCAAGCGAACCGCTTGAAGCTAAGAACGAAAGTGGACGGAAAATCAATCCTTTGTCATACCTTGAATGGATCGGCTTTAGCACTTCCTCGTATCGTGGCATCTATTTTAGAGAATAACCAGGGACCGGATGGAATTAAGATTCCAGAGGTATTAGTCCCTTATACCGGCTTTACACACATTAACTAAAGCCCTTCTACACTCAATCTGAAACCCTCGCCGTGCAGATTCAATAGCTGGACGCGAGGGTCTTCCTTTAGCATCTTGCGCAACTTGGTCATGTACACGTCCATACTTCTCGCATTGAAATAGGTATCATCTCCCCAAATTAATTTCAAGGCGTAACTACGGCTCACCGGACGACCTAAATTCTCGCACAAGAGCTTCATTAATTCGTTCTCTTTCGGAGTGAACTTTAATTCCGTATCTCCGATACTTAGACGCATTTTTGCTGGGATATACGTGTAATTTCCTAAGGTAATTTCTTCAGCCAAACTAGGTACCGATTTATCGGAATGACTTCTGCGAAGAATGGCTTCCATTCTCGCCACGAGCACCTCCATCGAGAAAGGCTTGGTTAAATAATCATCGGCTCCCACCTTAAAGCCGTGAAGTGTATCTTCCTCCATCGACTTCGCTGTAAGGAATATGATGGGCACCTGTTGGTGATTTGCACGAATGTCTTTGGCCAAAGAAAAACCATCCTTCTTAGGCATCATCACGTCTAATAAACATAGATCGAAAGAGCCTTTTACGAAAAGATCCAATGCTTCGTCCCCGTTCTGAGCCCAAGACACTTTATATCCCTTCTTTTTCAAGAATTCCGTTAACAATAACCCTAAATTCGGGTCATCCTCTGCGACTAAAATTTCAGGCGTTTTTGACATAGGGTAAATAGATTTCAAATGTACTTCCTTCTCCTAATTTACTTTTTACGGTCACTTTCCCTTCGTGGGCTTCGACGATTTTCCTCACATAGCTTAGGCCTAAACCAAATCCCTTCACATTGTGCACATTTCCAGTAGGCACCCGGTAAAATGCATCGAAAATATTATTTAACGCTTCTTTTGGCATTCCCATTCCTTGGTCTCTTACAGCTATTAATATGCCTTGATCCTGTGAATGGGCATCAATTTCGACTTGTGGGTTAGAAGGGCTGTACTTGACTGCATTATCCAATAAATTATTTAACACATTGGAAATATGTACCTCATCGAGTAAAATATAGGCGGGCAAATCCGCTAATTTTATGGTTAAATTTCCGTTAACTGAATCAAACAATGGCCCATTTATCTCGGCTACATGATTTATTAAAGCCGATAAATCGACAGACTTGCGTTTGAGCGTGATTTCCTCTCGCTCCATTTGGGCTGTCTGCAACACGCGCTCCACCTGCTGTCCTAAGCGGGTATTCTCTTCCTTAATTATGCCTAAATAACGCAAAATTGAGTCATTTTTCCCTGGTTTCAATTCCTCTTGTAACAACTGAGTCGCTAGCGAAATCGAAGTGATAGGCGTCTTGAACTCGTGCGTCATGTTGTTGATGAAATCATTTTTCACTGTTGCCAGCTTTTTTTGTCTCAAAATGGTCAAAACCGCAAAATAAAAACAGCCGATCATCACAAGTAATAATAGGCCTGAACCCGCTAAACTAAGGCCCATAGTTTGCCAAATAAATGCGGCACTATCAGGAAAATAGATTTTTAATACATTTTTAGATGGATGCAGATCATTCGGGAATAAATCCGCTTCAAATACTTTGTTTTGGTTCTTAATTTCAGGCGATGAAGTGTAAATCCAGGATTTAGGCGAATTTTGAATACCAAAAGAATAGTCTAGCGCAACTCCTTTATCATGCAATTCTTTTTGAATCAAACTATCTAAATAGGCCGGTTGAAGACGCTGAAGAATCGGTCTTTCCTTGAATAAAAAGTCAGAAAATACCTCCTTCGCAAGCTGAGTTTTCTTCAAAACCTTTTCTAAATCCGCACGCTCAGATTTCTCTTTCTCTAGTTTTTTCAAGGACTGGGAATTGCGATCTTCTTGACTCTGATTCTGACGATCAGGTCGACGCCTCATTTTTAGCAGCGCTTTCATTTGCTCCCGCTTAAACATCCGATTCATCGCAGCCTGCGCTTTTAAACGCTGACGTGTTTCTTCCGGGTCTTCATCCACCGTATATTCTTCTGTTACCTCTGCTAATTGTCCATTCGGTAACATAAATGATTTTTGTACAAATACCACTTGCTGCTGAGGAGGTAATAGAATAGGGTGCTCTTCGGGAGATGCACTTTCTGTTACAGGTAGAGGAGCAGCTTTCTTTTTAGTTTTCACAGGAGGATGTGCCGCTATGGCATCCAACCTTTTTTGACGCTCAGCGATAACCAAAATTTCTTGTTTTTCTAGTTTTCTGACCACCTGCTCAAGACTATTGCGCACATCTATGGCAAAATTTTCTCGCTTCGTTTCTAGCATAAAACGCAACCAATAAGCCTGAAACCCAATCAATCCTAAGAGGGCAAAAGACATCAAGGCAATCAATAAGCGTATTTTACGTTTCGACATGAGGGAAATAATTCGCTACAAATGTAAGAGATAAAAAGCAGCCGCTCATCACATTAACACTCTTTAACATTTTCAATTTAAAGGCTTTTCGTAAGTTTGCACCGGACCAAAAACCAAAATTTATGAAATATCTATTTATTACCGCTTTAGCCGTTTGCATGTCAACAACCGCTTTTGCACAAGAGAAACAAGAAGCTACCGTTAAAATCATGATTAACGAAAACGGTAAAGAACGTGTCATAGAGAAGAAATTCTCTGACTTAGATAAAGCTGACGCTGAAATCAAAAAATTAAATGATTCCCTAGATATCAACATTACTACGACCGGTGGCAAGAAAAAGATCGTTCGTGTCGATGTAAACAAATCTCATTCAACGATATCAGACCAGCCTCGTGGTATCATCATGGAGAAAATTGAAGGTGGATCAGAGGGAGGACCAGACAAACACATCATTATTCGACGTGGCGGACCAGGAATGGCTCCAGGAGCACATGGACAAGAACCTAAAGTAATGATCTTCCGTGGAGAAGGTGGGCCAGAAGGAATGCCGGAGGAATTTTCATTTGAAATGGATGGCCCAATGGGTGGACCAGGAATGAAAATGAAAGGCCTCAAGAAAATGATGCAAGAGAATGGATCTAAAACCATCCAAGGACTTTCAGGAAAGCAAAATCAACCATTTAACGGCAAATTAAATGTTCGCTTTAAGGCTCCTACAAAAGGAAATGTAACCATTGCAGTTTCAGATGTAAATGGAAAAGAAATCGCAACCGAAACTGTAAAGGATTTCCAAGGTGATTATTTCGGTCAAATCGACTTAAAGAAAGCAAGTGCTGGCGTGTATTTCTTACGCGTTACGCAAGGAAATGACGGAGCTGTTAGAAGAGTAGAAGTAAAATAATCCGCTTAAGGTTTGAGAATGAAAAAGCCTGGAATTAATTTTCCAGGCTTTTTTTAATTCCTTATGGGCGATTTTATTTCCCCATATTGTATAGAACGAAGGCATAAGAATCAGCCGTCAATTCAATCAGCTTAGCCGTATTAGAAGAACCATGACCGCTATTCGTATCAATTCGAATGATCATCGGTTTCGCCGCTGTATTCCTCTCTTGAAGTGTCGCCGCGTACTTGAATGAGTGTGCTGGCACCACGCGATCATCGTGATCCGAAGTAAAGACCATCGTTGCAGGATAATTCATCGCCTTGATATTGTGCAAAGGCGAATAGGCATAGAGTGCCTTGAATTCTTCTGCATTATCGCTACTACCATAATCAGCTACCCAGTTCCAGCCGATCGTGAATTTTTGGAAGCGTAACATATCCATTACACCCACGCCTGGAAGAGCTGCCGCAAACAAATCAGGTCTTTGGTTAATCGCAGCACCCACTAATAATCCGCCGTTAGAGCGACCGGATGCCGCTAAATAGGCTGGAGAAGTATATTTCTCACGAATCAAATATTCCGCACCTGCTATGAAGTCATCAAAAACATTTTGCTTTTTCAGCTTCATTCCTGCTTCGTGCCATTTCTCACCGTATTCGCTACCACCGCGTAAATTTGCAACGACATAGATTCCTCCCTTTTCTAACCAAGGAATCAAGCTAGCTGAGAAAGAAGGCGTAGAACTGATATTAAATCCACCGTAACCATACAGAATCGTCGGATTTTTACCGTTCATCTGAATCCCCTTTTTGCTCACAATGAACATAGGTACTTGGGTGCCGTCTTTCGAAGGATAGAATTTTTGAACAACGGTATAATCCGATGGATCGAATGCTAACCTTGGTTTTTGGAATACAGTAGACGTATTCGATGCTAAGTCGTAGCGGTAAATCGTTGGTGGAAAATTGAAAGAAGAATAGGTGTAGAACGTAAATTTATCCTCTTTCTCACCACCGAAACCACCCGCATTTCCTAAGCCGGGCAGGGCTACAGTTCCTAGGGCTTTGCCTGTGTAATCGTAGATAGACACGCGAGAAGTCACATCTTTTAAATAATTCAAAAACAAACGTTTGCCCACTGTATTTACCCCTTGTAAAGGCTCAGATCTCTCAGAAATGATGGTTTTCCAATTTTCCTTAGAAGGATTTGCTGGATCCACGCGAACGATTTTCTTATTGGGAGCCCCTTCATTCGTTTCCAAAATCAAGATATCGCCATCATTATCTACGATGCTGAAATCGTATTTTCCTGGCTCAGCTACAACAGGTTTGAACTTCGTTTCTTTCTTCGCTGCATCTAACACCCACAGAGCATTCCCATCTAACCCTTTACCGCGATCCGAAATAGTTAAGAACGCAAAACGCTCGTCATCCGATGTACTCACTGTGTGAAAACGCTGCGGATTTTTAGGGTCCTCATAGATTAATTTGTCTTGTGATTGAGGGGTTCCTACTGTGTGGAACCATACTTGGTGGTTCTCATTTTTTGTACTCAATTCTTTTCCTTTACCTGGATCTGGGTAGCGAGAATAGTAGAAGCCATTGCCTTTCCAAGCCACACCACTCACTTTTACCCAGCTCAATTCATCGGCTAGATTTTTACCCGTTTCCATGTCACGAACGTAATAGGTTTGCCAGTCACTTCCGCTTAAGCTCAAGCCTACGCAGGCATATTTTCCTGTTTTGTTCAAAGAGAAAACGGTTAAACGCGTCGTTCCTTCCTTCGATAAAGTGTTGGGATCGATGACCTGTTCAGGTTTTCCATTGAGGCCTTTTTGGCGGTATAAAACGGATTGGTTTTGCAAGCCGCTGTTTTTGTAGAAATAATACCATTCACCTTTGCGGGAGGGAGCGGAGATTTTTTCGTAATTGCTGAGTGCTTCGATGCGTTTTTTGAATTCTTCACGAAGCGGGATTTGGTTTAAATAATCAAAACTAACTTCGTTTTGCGCTTTCACCCAGGCTTTCGTTTCTTCACTGTTATCATCCTCTAACCAGCGATAAGGATCAGCGACTTGTGTTCCGTGGTAATTATCGACGTGATCGATTTTCTTAGTTACTGGGTATTTCATTTGGGCCAAAGTGGATGCAGAAACAAGCATCATCGCTGCGATTAAGTGTTTAGATAAGGTCATAGGTTTAAGTTAAAAAAGAGATCCAGTTTCGGCTCTCGGCGCTATCCCCACATGGCGATACGCTTTTTCCGTAGCCTCGCGACCTCGAGAGGTTCGCTTCAAGAATCCCTCTTGAATTAAAAAAGGTTCATATACTTCTTCGATGGTTTCAGCCTCCTCGCCACAAGCCGTCGCGATAGTGGTAAGACCGACTGGACCACCTTTGAATTTCTCAATAATGGTTAATAGAATGCGGTTGTCCATTTCGTCTAAGCCGTTTTGATCTACATCCAAGGCGTTTAAGGCGATTTCAGCAATCTTTACATCGATGGATCCGTTGCCTTTCATTTGGGCAAAGTCGCGGGTACGTCGTAATAAATTGTTCGCAATACGCGGTGTTCCTCGACTACGACGCGCAATTTCATAAGCACCCGTTTCATCAATCGGCATATCTAAAATGGAAGCGGAACGCTTCACGATTTTAGTCAATAAAGCGGCGTCATAATATTCCAAACGCGCATTAATTCCAAAACGAGCACGCAGAGGAGAGGTCAATAAACCTGCTCTGGTGGTCGCCCCTATCAAAGTAAATGGATTCAAACCAATTTGAATACTGCGCGCATTTGGCCCAGAATCCAACATGATATCAATCTTATAATCCTCCATCGCAGAATATAAATACTCCTCCACAATCGGATTCAAGCGGTGAATTTCGTCAATAAATAAAACGTCATAAGGCTGCAAATTTGTTAACAAACCCGCTAAGTCAGAGGGCTTATCTAATACTGGACCCGAAGAAATTTTCAAAGTGGATCCTAATTCGTTTGCGATGATGTGGGATAAGGTTGTCTTACCCAGACCCGGAGGCCCGTGCAATAAAACGTGATCTAAGGCCTCCTCGCGAGCTTTTGCCGCACCCACGAAGATCTGAAGGTTGTCAACAATCTTTCCTTGTCCGGAAAAATCCGAGAAACTCAAAGGACGTAACGCTTTGTCAAACTCCTTCTCTTGCGGGTTCAACGCCTCGGAATCCCCAGTTAAATAATCTTCACGCATCGTCGAAATAGTAAATTGAAATCAAAGATAATTTTTTTATTGAGAAGATTTTATAGTTTTGGAAAACCAAAAATCTGAACCTAAACTTATGTCATCCATT
>JBEBDF010000021.1:0-29460 GCA_041157105.1 Bacteroidota bacterium
TATCCATCAAGGAAAACTACGAGAGGCTCAAGAATCACGTGCAAGAGGAGCAGAAAGCAATGTTAAATGCGGCCAAGGCCGAAGCTAAAAAGATTATTCAGGAGGCAAATCAACGGATTGAGCAAACCATTCGCCAGATAAAAGAAAAGGAAGCGGATAAGCAAAAAACGAAAGAATTGCGTGCGGATTTAGAGCAATTTGTTCAGAAAGAATTGAAAACTGAGGCCCCATTAAAGGTCGTTTCTGAAACACCTGGCATTGTTTACGCTAACTCCCCTATCGCTGTGGGCGACTGGGTGGTGATTAAAGGGAGCGGTGACGAACCTACTTTGGGACAAATTCTCGAACTAAAAGGCAAAGACGCAGTCATTTCTTTAGGAGCGATTCGAAGTACGATCAAATTAAATCGCCTACAAAAAATCGTCGCACCTAAACAACCGAGAAAAAGCACCGCTCCTCTTCGTGGCATCGACATCAATGACCGAATGGCACAATTTCAGCTTAAACTTGATATTAGGGGGAAGCGAGCCGAAGAAGTCTATGTTATTTTAGACCAATACATTAACGATTGCTTACTTTTAGGCGTTCCAGAAGTTCAAATTTTGCACGGAAAAGGCGATGGCATTTTACGCACACTTATCCGGGAACAATTACGCCGTTACAAAGAAATCAAGAATAGTTCTGACGAACATGCAGACCGTGGTGGTGCGGGAATTACCATCGTTACATTCAAATGATACGTGTTTTAGCTTCTCTTTTTGCACTATTTCTTCTGAGTAGTTGTATGTTTCAATACGCTAAAGGACTTAGTCAAATCCAACAAGAAAAATACGAACAAGCCACATATAATTTCTCTGTAGCTCTTTCAAAAGACCCCAAAAACCCAGCAATCTACTTCGCAAGGGCTTATTCCCGTGGATCAATGCAACAATATTCTGGAGCTATTTCTGACTTAACAAAAGCTATTCGACTAGATTCAACGAATGCAGATTATTACTTCTACCGTGGCTATTACAAATCCAAAATAGGCAACGACAAAGGGGCTATCCGTGACTATTCACAATCCATCATTCGGTATCCTTATTATGCAGAAACCTATTACAATCGCGGTTTAAACCTTATGCATTTAGGTCTATTGGATGATGCTTGTCTCGATTTTAAAACGGCGATTGAGCTGGGGGATACTTTGTCCTTGAAGTACCAAGCTTCGCTTTGTAAAGAATAAAGCATAAAGCACAAAGAATAAAGTAGAGAATAGATTATAGAGTAGAGAGTAGAGATATGGCTTTGAAAGGCTGTAAAAATTCATGTTATTTGTAGCTTATTTTTAAATTTTAACGATTCAATATGTCTATTGCAAAAACCGGCGACAAGGTTGCCGTACACTACACAGGTAAACACACCGACGGTTCTATTTTTGACTCTTCCGTAGGAAGAACTCCCCTTGAATTTCAATTAGGTTCAGGTATGGTCATCAAAGGTTTTGATGATGGCGTGACCGGAATGACTATTGGTGAGAAAAAAACGGTGGTTATACCAGCAGCTGAGGCTTATGGTGAACATTCGCCAGAGAATACGGTAACATTAGAACGTGCTCAAATACCTGCTCACATCGAATTAGAATTAGGGGGTTCCTTATCCATGCACCAAGATGGTGGTCACGTGGTAGAAGTAGTCATCACTGATTTAACAGATTCTCATGTAACTTTAGATGCAAATCATCCGCTTGCTGGCCGTGATTTAACATTTGAATTAGAATTAGTATCGATTTCATAGACTATGAAAATTAATTTGCGCTCCTTTGCCCCCCACGGAATTGTTCTTTTGGGATTCCTTTTGATCGCTTTTATCTATTGTGGGCCCGTTCTACAAGGAAAAGTATTGATTCAACATGATATTCAGCAAGCCCAGGCGGCGGCACAGGAGAGCATACAATACAAAGAGAAAACAGGTGAGGATGCGTGGTGGTCGAACTCCATGTTTGGCGGAATGCCTACCTACCAGATTTCTGGATCTTATCCGTATTCTATTTCTGCCAAAATCGGTTCTTTCATTACCAATCTCCTTCCCAGTCCTGTGAATTTGCTTGTCCTTCAGATGCTAGGCATGTATATTTTGCTTTGGGCGATGGGATCCTCCCCTATTTTAGGTTTTGCTGGAGCCGTTTTTTATGCCTTCGCGACCTATAATATGGTCATCATCCCGGCTGGACACACTTCGAAAGTATTGGCCTTAGCCTATGCTCCTATTGTATTAGCTGGGGTGAAACTAGGCTGGGGGAATCGCAAATGGCTAGGAGCAGCCTTATTCACGCTGGGAATGGCACTCGAATTATATGCCAACCACGTACAAATTACCTATTACCTATTCTTCATTATTGGGTTTTATAAAATCTACACGTTATCGCAAGCAATCATTCATAAAACAGTGTTTGAATGGTTAAAGCGCGGTTTATTGCTCGGCTTGGGTTTGGCATTAGCTTTAGGAACGCATTCGATGCGTCTTTGGAACAACTACGAATATGCTAAAGAGACCACCCGTGGAGCCTCCGAATTAAGTGCAAATAAATCGCGTGGAGACGGTTTAGACCAAACCTATGCTTTCGATTGGTCGTATGGAATTACTGAAACGGGGACTTTATTAATCCCTAATTTCATGGGTGGAGCTTCTGCTGGGGATTTAGGAGGAACTGCATCTAACACTTACCAAACAATGACTAATGCGGGTATTCCGGAGGAACAAGCTTTAGGATTCGTGGAAAAAGGCCCGGCCTATTGGGGTGAACAGAGTTACACTGCTGGCCCTGCTTATGCAGGTGCTCTTGTGATTTTCTTGTTCTTGTTTGGAGCATTCTTTATTAAATCAGCTGAAAAGTGGTGGATCATTGGTTTTACAGCACTTTTCATCACCTTTGCTTGGGGTAAATATTTCTTTTTCAATGGAATTTTATTCCAATATTTCCCCTTATTTAACAAGTTTAGAGCGATAACCATGGTGCTCTCCTTTGTGCAACTTGGTTTCGTTAGTTTAGGAATTTTAGGTTTAATTAGATTTATTCAGCTAAAATCCACCTGGTCGGATATCAAAAAACCGCTTTTATATGCGGCGGGGTTAAGTGGCGGCCTTGCTTTATTTTTCGGAATGGCTCCGGACTTATTCCTTGACTTTAAAGGTCCTAACTTTGGTAGTGCATTAATCCAAGATACTGGCTTGAATAACCA
Organism: Bacteroidota bacterium; assembly: GCA_041157105.1. Lineage (GTDB taxonomy): Bacteria > Bacteroidota > Bacteroidia > Cytophagales > Spirosomataceae > Aquirufa. Next base: position 3,222 of record JBEBDF010000021.1, read on the forward strand.
AATTTGGCGTAGTATTCAACTAGACAGAATCGATTTATTTCAATCCGACGCCTTCCGCAGTTTCTTCATTGTATTGATTGGAACTGGTATAATATGGGTGGCAAGTACAGGAAAAGTCAAAAAATCCATTTGGTTAATTGCCTTGGTTCTCTTAGGTATATTCGATTTAACTCCGGTGGCGAAACGCTATTTTGGTAAAGATTTCTTTGTCTCAAAAGCTACCTTGGAAGAGCAAATCTTGCCTACTCCAGCCGATCAAAAAATCTTACAAGATTCTTCTCATTACCGAGTGGTGAATGTCGCAACTAGCTTTATGAACGATGCGACTACCTCGTATTACCACCAGTCAGTGGGTGGATATCACGCGGCTAAATTACGCCGTTACCAAGAATTAATAGAGAAACAATTCACAGCAAATCCAGGACAAATGAATATCCTGAATATGCTAAATACAAAATATATCCTGAGCCCCGATTCTACCGGCCAATTATCACCACAAACCAATCCTGGAGCCCTAGGTAATGCGTGGTTTGTGTCAACTGTTAATCTTGTATCATCGGCAGATAGCGCCTTGAGTGGAATTGGAAAAATAGATCCTCGTTCGGTGGCTTTAGTTGAGAAAAAAGATGCTTCTTTCGTTCCAGCAACCAGCTTTAAAACGGATGGAACGATCAACCTAACTTCTTACAAGCCTAATCATTTAACCTACAGTTCAGACGCAAAGAACCCAAGTTTTGCCGTTTTCTCTGAAATCTATTACCGAGGAAACAAAGATTGGAAGTCCTATATCGATGGAAAAGAAACCAATCACGTACAAGCGGATTACGTTTTACGTGGTCTAGCCATTCCAGCGGGCAAACACACCATTGAGTTCAAATTCGCTCCTGTATCTGTGATTACAGGGAATAAAATCGACTTAGCCGCTTCCATCGCGATGCTTTTATTTATTGCATTTGCCTTTTTTCAGGCAGCTAAGGCCAAAAAAGAAATACTATGATCTACTCCATGACGGGCTTTGGAAAATCCCAAAAAGAAATCCAAGACCTGCAAATCCGTGTCGAAGTTAAAAGTCTAAACTCGAAGTTTACGGATATATTTTGCCGTGTTCCTAAGTCCTTTTCAGCTAAAGAAATAGACATACGTAATTATCTGACTCAACAATTAGAACGCGGTAAAATGGAGCTAAATCTCCATATTCAAAAGAATAACGAGAACGTAGAACAAAGTATCCTACCACAAGCACAAATAGCTACCTATTTCGCAGAATTAAAGCGCTTCGCTGCTGAATTAGGGGTCCAAAACATCGACGAAAACGCCTTGTATTTGCAAGCGATGTCTATGCCAAGCCTTAATTCATCTGATCAAACACAGGAGAATGAAGAGGAAATAGAGGCTTTATGGCAAGTCATATATGCGGCGGTTCAAGAAGCAGTCAAAGAATGTAAAGAATTCCGTGCACGCGAAGGCAAGGTCGTAGAAGACAAATTCCGGGAATACATCGCTTCCATTAAATCCGGCCTAGCACAGGTTTTAGAGCAAGACAAAATCCGGATGCCAGGTATTCGTGAGCGAATGCGTAATGCCCTTTTAGAACTAGGATTAAAAGAAGACTTTGACAAAAACCGCTTCGAACAAGAAGTCGTTTACTACATCGAAAAATTCGACATCTCCGAAGAAAAAGTGCGCCTAGCCACTCACCTTGACTATTTCATCGAAATTCTAGAAGAAGGAAACGGTAAGAAACTAAACTTCATGGCCCAAGAAATCGGTCGGGAAATCAACACTATTGGCTCGAAAGCAAATGATTCTACTATTCAACGATTAGTGGTGAATATGAAGGATGAGTTGGAGAAGATTAAGGAGCAAACTGCTAACGTTTTATAATTGCGAAGCAATTTTAAAAAATAGATAATAGAGTAGAGAGTATAGAGTAGAGATAAAAAATTAAATTAATAACTACTCTATAATCTATACTCTATAATTATACTCTATAATCTCTACTCTATACTCTATTATCTCTACTCTCCTATCTACAGAATGATTAATGCGATTCCAAGGCATCCTAAACCAATCCCCAACCACTGCTTTTTCGTCAATTTTTCTTTGAAGAAAACCAAAGCAGTAATAGCGCTTAAAAGAATAACACCAAGGTTATAAATGGTTAAAACCACCGCTCCATTTTGTTGGTAAGCATCTAACGCTTTAAGCAAGAAATAAAAGGAGAAGAAATTAGGAAGACCTAAAGGAATGGAAGCTAAAACGGATCTTAATGACCAAATAACACCACCTGTAATTGTCCAATACACTAAGACAATGGCAGATGTGGCCATTGAACCAAGCAAAAGCATTAAGGTAAATGAAATACTTCCACCCACTTGCTGAACGATGGCTGCATTCAAATAATTAAACGCCGTATTGGTGATACCATAGGCTATGAAAACCGCAACTAATGCCCAAATTACGGGCTTTTGGACAGAACCTGAATCAGATGGACTACAGAAATAGATAGCCGCAAAAGATAATACAAGTCCAGCCATCACCGATAAAGTCAGCTCACCACCTGTCTTCCAAATAAATAGATTCACCATCACCGGAATCACTAACGAGATATTATTCGCTAAAGACGTGGGCGCCATTCCATTCTTAACGGTCGAATAGCCGGATAATAAGAATGTAATCACAAAGCCGATTCCAATGCCTAGAATCCCCAAGGAATAACCTGTAGAAGGCCAATGAAAAGGTGTAGCGTCTAATTGATGAAAATAGCCAGTCAAAAAACAAACTGGATAGTTCAACAAAATGGCGATTCGTGTATCGATATTATACTTCGCATGTGCGCGAAAATTTACTAATAATAATACTGAAAAAACGATGGTTAAAAGTAGTGCTACCATGTTATGAATTCTTAACAAGGTCCTCTAATAGAGCGACATATTCTGGTGAATTATTCAAACTTTCCACTAACTGCCAATGTTCTCCTCCCGCCTCTTCGAACAATTCTTTGTACTCCTCTCCTACTTCGATGGTCGTTTCTAAACAATCCGCAACGAAGGCTGGAGAGAAGGCTAAAATCTTCTTTTTACCCTCTTTGACAAGCTTTTTAATCGTATCGTCCGTGTAGGGTTGCAACCAAGGATCGCGGCCTAAACGGCTTTGAAAAGCTGTCCCGTACATTCCAGGCTTTAAGCCCATTTCTTTGGCAATTAATCGGGTCGTTTCATGGCACTGAGCCCGGTAACAACCGTGATTTTTTTCGGTAATCGATTCACAGCATGTGCCAAAAACACAGGTATTCTTAGTCAAGTCCCCTCTGCGAATGTGTCGTTCTGGAACTCCATGGTATGAGAACAAATAGTAGTCAAAGTCTACGTCTTTTTGGTAATTCGCCGCTTTATCTGCAAAATACTTAGCAAATATGGGATGTTGATAAAAATAACTTACTAAAGACACAGAGGGCATAATCTGCCAATTGGACATTAATTCCATCACTCGTTCGTAGACAGAACCGGTGGTAGCGGATGCGTATTGCGGAAAGAAAGGAATGACGATTAGTTTCTTCAGATTCGATTTCTCCATCTCAGCCATGGCTGTTTTTAGATCTGGACTCTGATAGCGCATGGCTAAACGAACCATATACCCTTCACCTAATGTGGCCGCTAAAGATGCGCAAACATCTTCTCCATAAAACTTAAGAGGAGAGCCACGCTCTTCCCATAACTCTTTATAGATTTTAGCAGATTGAGGCGCTCGAAAAGGAGCAATAATTCCATTCACTAGTAAATAGCGAAATGGATAGGGGATATCAATCACACGGCCATCCATTAAGAACTCCCGTAAATATTTACGAACACTGGATGTGCCTGGGTCATCTGGTGTTCCCAGATTCACTAATAATACTCCGATCATAAGTATAAATAAAGCACAAATTTGTGCCTAAAAAACTAGAATACCCAACCTTCCGGAGTAATTTTTGTTCTGGTAGGCGATTCAACACAAGGTGCCTTATCAAGGCAACCCACTGATCCAGGAGGGCAAGCGTAAGTTTCTCCCGGAACAACCGTAATTATCGGAAACTCTCCTGCTGGTATATCCTTCCTACGGTCAATGATAAAAATTTTCTTTCGAACGGAGAAAACATTAAATATTCCTAATACACGCTCCGTGGGATTCGTCAAAGATTTAATGTTCAAGCTAAAACGCGTTTCAGCAGGAACGTCAAACAAGGATCCTGATGACTGTACTTGGGAGATTAATGATTGATAAAAAGCGTAGGCATTTTTTGTAACAGATCGTTGTTCTAAACGGAAATAGTAGGGTGTCCAATTATCAAACGGAATTCGTGCCACCTGGCGACCCACTACCCGCTGACCGTTGGTTAATACATCCGAAAATACATTCAAATCATTGTTAGTAGTAATATCCCAACAATTTCCATCGCACATATAATTCAAAATGGCCTCCGTTCGATTTCTTGGCTGAACACATTCATTTCTTTTAAAGTCAAAAGTACCTCCATCAGTACAAGTGGCACAATAACCAACTTTAGAATAATGTTTCCAATTCCAAAGGTAAAAATCCCCCTCTGCTGGAGTATCTTTAAAATCTAAATAGACCGTAAAACCAGCTCTGCGAATATCTACTTTAGAATATTGATCAAAAATTTCGAAACGAGAAATAGCATTCTCAATCTCCGGAACTGCCTTCATTGTTTCTGTAGTACTTTCATAAGTTTGGCCCGTTAACATCCTCACATTTAACTTATAAGAAGATCCTACTTTCCCAACGAATCCTTTAGGTGGATAATAGGTGCCTACTGGAATCCCTTCTGTAAAGGTTGTTTTTATACCATCTTGGTCAGTAACTGAAACGACTGCCTTCGATATAGGAAGAGCTAATTGTGAGGTTAAACGATTAGCGGAACTTGTTAATCGAACTTTACTTAATTGCGCATCATCGGAAATATCTGCCTCAATTGTTGTAAATGAGGTAGAGTCAATTTGAACAAAATCGGTAATCGGTTTCACGCATGCCCAGGTCACACAACCGATGAGCAAGACATAAAAACTTATTTTTTTGAATGAAAAAGACATATTACAAGAATTTGAAATTATAAGTTAGAGAGATAAATGGAGAGGCGAATACACTTAATTCATATGCGCGCAAGCCTTGCCTCGTCGATTTAAAGAATACAGAATAAGGGTTTTGGCGACCATACAAATTGTAAACCGTGAATACCCAACTACCCTCCCAACGTTGCTTTTTCATAGAAGGATTATTGATTGTCCATGAAAAATCTAAGCGGTGATAATCTCGAATTCGATCGTTATTTCGATCTGCAAAAACAGGGAATTTTTTACCTCCAATCTCATAGGATCCTGACGGGGACGAAAATGGACGACCCGTGTTATAGGCAAAGGTAAAGGAGAAACTATGGTGAGTTGTGGGCTGAATATTTAACATCATATTCAAGGTGTGTGGCTTATCATAATTCGTGGCAAACCATTCTCCCCCATTGATTGACTGCACTTCAGGAAAATCACCAATCATCTGATTAAAGGCCCGAGCATAGGTATAAGACACCCAACCGGACACTTCTCCTTTCTTCTTTTGTACCATTAATTCCATCCCATACGCCTTACTTTTACCCGTAACTAATTGCGTTTCGATATTCGGATTCAACTGAAGGTTTGCTCCAGAAACGAAATCCAAGGTATTTCTGACGTCCCTATAATAGGTTTCAATAGACGCCTCATAGACGTTTTCATTGAAGGTCTTGAATAGACCCAAGGAGAGAAAATCACTCTGTTGAGGTTTAATGAAATTATCTGCTGTCTTCCAGCGAGACGTAGGCAATGGAGTGGTATTATTAGATAATAATTGGAAAAATTGTTGTTGTCTATTATAGCCAAATTTCATGGTTGCAGTCTCCGCTAAAGAATACTTCATCGTAACACGAGGTTCGAAACCTCCGTAAGAGGCCATTACCTCCCCTGGAGCATATGTATTTTTGCGAATCACAGAATTCAAAGATGGCATTTGACCAGGTGCATAAACATTTTCAGTCCCAGCACCCATGCGGTAATAATGAGAATAACGCAAACCTGCCTGTAGAGTAAACTTCGGACTCAAAGTCCATTCATCGTCCGCGAAAATACCTAATTCATAAGACTGCTCATCGGATAATTTTACTGAGGCCACTCTAGAAACAATACCCTCATTCAAATTACCTGGATCTATATCGTAGCGAGTTCCTGTAATACCAAAATTCATTTTATGGTTTTCCCGAGGTTGGTAATCAAAACTTGCAGTTACATTTCGGTACAGAATAGAACTCAGTAAATTAATCGTATTGACCGAATCTGGGGCAAAAGTCTTCGTTGAATAATCTGTCACTGCACCACTTATCATCATGTTAAGTTTGGATGAAAAATAATGATTCCAGTGCAAAGCCAAATTTTTATGGCCATAATTAAACGAGGTTTGTTTCGCTACAACGTTTTCAATACTAAACAATGAATCCACTCGGTAAAAATCATGACTCAAATAAGTCGAAAGGGAAATCGTGTTTTTTGTGTTAGGACGGAAATAAATTTTCGTGGCTACATCAGAGAAGTTAGCCCGAAGATTTTTCAGATAATCCGGCGCAAACCATTTAAACATAAAGTCATTAACAGAAAGTCGTCCAGCTACTAATACCGACAACTTATCTTTAATTATCGGAATTTCAGCCATTACTCGGTTTGAAACTAAACCAATACCCCCTTGCATCTTGAACTTATCGGTGTTAGGCTCAATCATCTTTATGTCTAATACAGAGGCTGTACGACCGCCAAAACGGGTGGGCACCCCACCTTTATATAATTCTAAATCGCGAATGGCATCTGAAGCAAACACGGAGAATAAACCAAACATATGCGTCGGGTTAAAAATAGGGGTATCATCGATGTAAATTAAATTTTGGTCTACATTCGAACCCCTAATATTCAATCCATTAGCGCCTTCACCCACGGAGGAAACTCCCGGAAGGGATTGTAAACTACGAATCACGTCCACCTCTCCCATCATGGTAGGTAACTTCTTAATTCCCTTTAAGCTTAATACGGTTACTCCCAAAGAAGGTGTCTGAATATCCCGTTTCGTTGCCGCACTAGAAACAATTACCTCTTCTAATTGCTTCGTCACATTATTCAATTCGACGTTTAATTCTGTATTCCCTTTGAGATTAATTTTCGTACGATAAGGATTATAACCTACATAACTAACCTTCACGACCCATTCCCCATAGGGTAAATACACCCTATAATTACCAAGTGTATCCGTAGTGACTCCTGATTTTTTAAAATCAACAGAAATATCTGCTCCTTTCAATGGCTCTCCAGTAGAGGCATCAATAACCTTACCAAATAAGGATGGAAGAGAGGTGGTTTGTGCAATGCTTTGATGCGAAAGGATAAATATAAACCCTAAGCAAAAGACTCTGGGTAAGAGTTTGATCATAGATTAATAGGTTTGCAAACGTAATCGGTAAAGAAACAAATAATAATGCGGATTACTTACATTATTAGCGACCAAAGCGCAGATATTGCGACGAAAATCAGGGCAAAGGGGGTCAGCACTTTCCAGCACAAATACATCAATTGATCTACCCGAAGACGAGGAAGTGTCCAACGAACCCACATTTGAATGGCTATCAGAATATAGGTTTTAAACATCAGCCAGATAAAACCAATCAGCGTTGCATAGATGCTACCAGGCTGGCCATTCGTCCAATCTGCCAAACGAACAGATCCGATATTAGGCAATGGAGAATACCAAGCTCCCCAAAATAAAATAACCCCTAAAACACTTACCAGAAGCATCATTCCATATTCTGAGAGAAATAGCAAAGCCCAACGCATGCCCGCATATTCTGTATGGAAACCTCCTACTAGTTCAGACTCAGCCTCTGGAATGTCGAAAGGAGCCCGATTTGCTTCGGCTAAAGAGGCAATAAAAAAGATGACGAACAAAAAGAAAAATAAAGGCATTCGCACCACATTCCAACTTAAGAAACCTCCTACTTGTGTCACATCGATACCTAGACTTTTTATACCAAATAGGTACTGTGTTTCTGAAGCGAAAATCCCCTGCTGCAAAGAAATATCCTGCAAATTGAGTGAGCCAGAAATCAATACGACACATAAAATGGTCAAACCCAAAGGAATCTCGTACGAAACGAGCTGTGCAGCAGAACGAATAGCACCTAAGAGTGAATACTTATTATTCGAAGTCCACCCTGCTAACAAAATGCCCAAACTATCTAATGAAATTATCCCCATTAAGAGCATCAACCCCATCTGGGTTTGACTTCCTTGTAAAAAAGTACCAGAACTTAAAGGGATTACAGAAAATGCTCCAAAAACAGATAAAAATATGATCCAAGGAGCCATCAGAAATAAACGCTTTTGAGCATTTTCTGGAACGATATCTTCCTTTTGAAATAACTTCAACAGATCTGCAAATACTTGCAATAAGCCCCATTTACCCACATTCATTGGCCCTAATCGATCCTGCATAAAAGCAGACAACTTTCGTTCTACGTAAACGCCAATCACGACATTTACAGTCAACAAAAGCAAACAGACGATCAGAGCGATCCACATTAGCTAATTTGATTAAGGGCTTGTAAGAAATCCGCTTTTAAATCTTCGATAGATTCTAAACCTACTGCTATACGAACCAAACCGTTGGTGATTCCTAAAGCTGCTTTCTCTTCTGCCGGCAATTTCGAATGCGTGGTTGAGGCTGGATGTGTAGTAATCGTACGAGTATCACCTAAATTAGGTGAGATTGACGCTATCTTCAATAACTTACTTAAGGCTATCACCTTTTCAAATCCACCCTTAATGTCGATGGTGAGAATGCCACCGCCGTATTTCATTTGACGTTTAGCTAATTCATATTGAGGATGTGATTTTAAAAAAGGGTATTTAACTGCATGTAGGGCTTTATGTCCTTCAAGTACTTCCGCTAACGACTGCGCATTTTCTGAATGCTTCTGCATTCTTAAATCCAATAACTCTAAACTCTTAGAAAGTACCCATGCGTTAAACGGCGACAAGGAAGGTCCCGTATGACGCGCAAAGAAGCGGATTTCATCGATGTAGACTTTTTTTCCACAGATCACACCGCCTAACACTCGACCTTGGCCATCAATGTATTTCGTCGCCGAATGTATGACTAAATCAGCCCCTAAATCCAATGGTGTTTGTAAAATAGGCGTCGCAAAACAGTTATCTACCGCTAGAATCAAGTCTTTTCCTTTTTTTAAAGCAGCTAATTCTTTCAAATCAATCAACTCTAAACCCGGATTAGACGGGGATTCACAGAATAAAAATTTGGTGTTGGGTTTGATCGCTGCTTTCCAAGCGTTTATATCTGCGCCTGGTACGAAAGTGCATTCGATGCCCCATTTAGAGGTAATCTTCGTTAAAATCTGGATGCAAGATCCAAACAATGCATTGGACGCGACTACATGGTCTCCTGCTTTTAGTAGACCCGCCATCGAAGCAAAAATGGCAGCCATTCCAGTAGAAAAGGCAATACCATCCTCCGCATTCTCTAACATATTCATCTTCTCCACAAATTCATCCACATTCGGGTTCATGTAGCGAGAATAGATATTGCCTGCCATCTCCTCCGCAAAAATCGCTCGGCCTTGCTCAGCATCTTCAAAAGTAAAGCTTGAAGTCAGGTATAACGGAACCGAATGCTCTCTGTTATGAGATCTTTCGGCTTGAATGCGGATGGCTTTGGTCTGTTTTTGCATATTCTTCAAATTAATCTACAAATTTAATAGAATACGGTTGATATCCGCCCCTGTAGGATTACAAATTTATTGACCTGATTTTGACAGCCACCTAAAGTAAATTATTTAAAGATATTTGAGTAAATTTCGAAGAACTAAGCCTTTTAAAAGAAAACTAAAAAACTATGAAAAAATTGATTATACCCTTTTTAGGCTTGTTTTTGACGATTGGATTGCAACATGTACAAGCTCAAAAATGGACTAACTTATTCGACGGAAAATCCTTTAAAGGTTTCAAACAACTCAATGGACAGGCAAAATATGAAGTAAAGGATGGCGTCATGGTGGGAACTACCGTGGCTAATACTCCTAACTCTTTCATGGCCACCGAACAAGAATACGGCGATTTCATCCTAGAGTTTGATGTCAAAGTAGACAACAAAATGAATTCTGGGGTTCAATTCAGAAGCCTTTCGACCCCAGAATACCAAAATGGTCGAGTGCATGGCTACCAAGTAGAAATCGACCCATCACCTCGCGGATGGTCTGGTGGTATTTACGACGAATCAAGAAGGGGTTGGTTAGCTCAAAATGAGTTAAAGCCAGAAGCGAAGAAGGCATTTAAATTAGGGGATGTTTGGAACCATTACCGTGTTGAAGCGATTGGATCTACTATAAGAACCTGGATTAATGACGTACCTGTCAGTTATTTAGTTGATGATATGACCGCTAAAGGTTTTATTGCCTTCCAAGTACATGCCATTTATGCAGACATGAAGCCAGGCATGCAGGTCATGTGGAAAAACATCCGTATCCAAACGGGAAAAGACATGCAACCTCGTCCTTTGGACAACAAAGTTGTGGTAGATAATTATCTATTAAATAATATCTCAGATCAAGAAAAAGCACAAGGATTCCGATTATTGTTTAATGGAAAAGACTTAACGGGTTTCCGTTCTGCCTTTAAAACCACAGCCCCTCCTGCTGTTTGGACGGTAGAAGACGGAACTTTACACGTGAATAGCTCAGGTGGAAAAGAATCTGGAAACGGAGGCGACATTTTAACAAATGATAAATTCTCAGCCTTCGAATTAACTTTCGATTTCAAATTAACGGAAGGTGCGAATTCAGGCGTAAAGTATTTCGTGAACGAGTCTTATAACTCGGGTATGTCAGCAATTGGTTTAGAATACCAAGTGTTAGACGATGCAAAGCACCCAGATGCAAAATTAGGAACCGTGGGAAACCGCACGTTAGCAAGTTTATATGACATCATTCCATCGAATAAAATTGATGGTCGTTTCCAAAAGAAAATCGGCGAATGGAATCAAGGACGTATCATTGTTTATCCAAATAACATCGTTCAACACTGGTTAAACGGCTTTAAAGTGATCGAATACGAGCGCAAGAGCAATATTTTCAAAGTATTAGTTGCTCATAGTAAGCATAAAGTTTGGGATGGTTTTGGAGCACAAGATTCAGGTCCGATCCTTTTCCAAGAACACGGGGATTCCGTATTCTATAAAAACATCAAAATCAGAGAAATTAAATAAACCAACCTATGGAAAGAAGAGAATTTTTACACAAAGGTGCCCTAGCTTCTCTAGGTACTTTAGCTTTTAGCCCAAAATCTTATAGTAAGATTCTTGGCGCAAACGACCGCGTTCGAGTGGCTTGTGTCGGTTTTTCAGATCGCCACCGTGCCTCACACGTGCCCCCATTTAAGGCATTAGCGAAAGGTATGAACTTTGAAATGGTTGCCCTTTCAGATCTATGGAATCGCCGTAGAGATGAAGGAAAAGCCTTTTTAGAAAAAGAACTAGGAGGCACTATCCAGACTTACAGAAATAACGAAGAATTGTATTCTGCTAAAGGAATCGATGCCGTTTTCATCTCGACAGCTGACTTCCAACACGCATTACATACCATCGAGGCCGTAAAAGCAGGTTGCGATACCTATACGGAAAAACCATTAGCTGAAACGATGGAAGATAATCGTGCGGTTTTAAAGGCAGTAAAAGACTCTGGCAAGATCGTTCAAATCGGTTCACAACGTCGTTCAGGCGAGAACTATTGGGCAGCAGATGAATTTATCAAGTCGGGTAAATTTGGCGATATCAAAATGGTGGAATTAATGTGGAACGTGAATCAACCAGGTCGCTGGAGACGTCCAGAATTAACGAGCATCTTAAAAGAATCAGATATCGATTGGAAACGCTTCTTAATGAACCGCCCTGCAGACAAATTTGATCCTCGTAAATACTTAGAATACCGTTTATTCTGGCCTTATTCTTCCGGAATCCCAGGACAATGGATGTCTCACCAAATCGATACCGTACACTGGTTCTCAGGCCTTTCTCACCCGAATTCAGTGGTAGCAAACGGTGGTATCTACCAATGGAATGATGGTCGCGTAAACGCAGATACGATGACGGTTGTATTTGATTATGGCAAAGGGAACAAAGGTTTCCAAGTTCAATTCACCTCACGCTTCTCTAACTCAGCGGGTGGAACAAAAGAAATTTACTACTCAAATGGTGGTGAATTAAACTTAGATACGAACACGATCTCTCCTAACGGCGGTCTTCGTGAGCGCGAAGCGAAAGCAATGGGCTTACAAGCGAACTTACTACCTACTATGAAAATCGAAGGAGCCAAAGTAGCAACTGATGCAGACACAGGTGGAGACATTTTAACTTTCAACCACGTGAAAAACTGGATGGAATGCGTTCGTTCTCGCAAAACTCCTAATGCTCCTATCGAGGCAGGTTACCAACACTCCATCGCTACAATCATGTCGAATGCGGCTTACCGTACGGGACAACGCGTTACTTTCGATGAGAAAACGCAAGAAGTGATGGCGGGGGATAAGGTGTTTAAGTACTAGTCGAAAGTCGCTAGTCACTAGTCGCTAGTCCGGAGGGAATGAGTCCGGAGTAGAGAGTAGAGAGTAGAGAGTAAAGAGTAAAGATAATTTCAAAATGGGGGCGCAAGCTCCTTTTTTGTTTATCAGAGTGGAGAGTTAAAGGTAAAGAATAAAGCACAAAGAATAAAGTTGGAATCAATATGGAGGTGAAAGCCACCATTTTGATGATTTATGCTATTTTTAGTTCATACAACTTCAATACTGGTTTTATTCTTTGTGCTTTATGCTTTATGCTTTAATAAGATTTAGTAAATTGCGCTACAATAGATTAATACTTCCATGGCGATCATTTCAACTAAATCAAAAAAAGACTTCTACCTACACGTGGCGATTTTAGTGACGTTGTTTTTAGTACTCTTCTTTGGTTTCTTTTTCGTCTATTTACCTTGGAGTACACACCACGGCGAAACCATCAAAGTTCCTAATTTAAAAGGAATGTCAATGGATAAAATGGAGGAATCGGTAGACGCTAATAACTTAGAATACGAAATATCGGATTGCACGTTTGTGGCTGATAAGCCACCATTGACCATTTTGTCGCAATATCCATTGCCAAATGCGTTAGTGAAATCTGGTCGTAAAATCTATATTACCATCAATTCTGAGACTCCTCCTACGATTCGAATGCCTAATTTAATTGGTCTTTCTGTGCGCAGTGCGGAGCAGCAATTAGTGATTGCAGGATTGAAGAAAGGGATTGTACACCAGGTAAATGATCCTCGATTGAAAGAGGTGATTGATATGCAGGCTTTGGGACGTAAAATAACGGCTGGAAGCAGTATTCCGAAGGGAACTGAGGTCGATTTGTATATCGGAAATGGAACGGCGGATGCGGAGATTGAATTGCCTGATTTGATTGGTAAGCCATTAGATGAGGTGTCGATCATTTTAGCGGGAATGAATTTGAAATTAGGCAAAGTGACCTATGAGGCCAATAGCGATTTAGAAGCAGGAACTGTATTCAAACAAACATGTGCGACGTGTGATGGAACGAGTATTCATCCGGGAGATACGATTGATGTTTGGGTGGTAGGTGACGGAAATAATTAAAACTATGGATATTACAATTGAAGAATTAAAAGAGCGAATGGATAAAGGCGAGGCCTTACATTTATTTGATGTTCGCGAAGAATATGAATTTGATGAGTTCAATATTGGTGCAACTTTGATCCCTTTGGGTGAATTGCCGGATCGTTTGGATGAAATTGCTCATTTGAAAAATGAGGAGATCTTGATTCATTGCCGTTCTGGAGCTCGTTCTGGTCGTGCAAAGGATTATTTAACGGCGGAAGGCTATACAAATGTCCGCAATGTATTGGGCGGAATGGTGGCGTGGCAAGCGGCAGGTTACTAAGATGACTGCGGCTGAATTCAAAGCTGAATTAAACAATGTAAACCTCCTAGATATAAGGACGCCCAGAGAGTGGGATGAATTTAGTTTAGGAGGTTTTCACGTTCCATTGGATGTGCTTTTGGGGCGTATCGATGAAATTTCTAGGGAGAAAAACTGGGTGATTATTTGTTATAATGGGACACAGAGTTTGATCGCTTTACGTTTATTGAAGGCCAAAGGCTTCACTCACATCGACCACCTCGAAGGCGGCTTGGAAGCCTATTTAAGCCTCTAATCGATTCATAATCTCCACAAATGCCGTGCTTGGATGCAGGTACAAATATGCATCTTGATTTCTAAACCAGGTCATCTGCTTCTTCGCATAATGTCGGTTGTTGCGCTTTAATAAGCGAATCATTTCTGATTCATCGTATTCACCACGTAGAAAACCATAGATCTCCTTATAACCTAGCGTTTTCAGTGCGTACAAATGCTGCTTATCTTCAAAAGCCTTCGCTTCTTCCATCAAACCAGCCGCTAACATTTCATCCATACGTAAATCAATACGCGCGTATAATTCTTCGCGAGGTCGCTCTAAACAGACTTTGATGACTTGGAATGATCTAACAGGCTTTTGAGCTAAGCGAAATTCAGAATAGGGTTTCCCAGTGGAAAGGCAAACCTCTAGGGCGCGAATGACGCGTTGAGGATTTTTGGCATCTACTTTCGCTGCATATTCCGGATCAAGAGACTTTAATTCAGAAAATAAGGCCCAAAGTCCTTCCTTCTTCAACCGATTATTCAGTGTTTCACGTAAGTCAAGATCTGCCTCAGGCATCTCATCTAATCCTTCCGTCAAAGCTTTGATATACAATCCCGAACCACCTGTGGCGATGACCACATCGTGTTTTTGAAACAAGTTTTCCAGAAGTGCTGTAGCCTCCCGCTCAAAATCCCCGGGTGAGAAATAATCCTCCACCGAATGCGAATCGATGAAATGATGTTTCACCCCACCCTGCTCCTCTAAAGAGGGTTTTGCGGTCCCGATGGCCAATTCTCGGTAGAATTGACGGGAATCAGCCGAAATAATGTCCGTCTGTAGGTGCTTCGCTAAATCCACACAAAGTGCGGTTTTACCCACGGCGGTGGGACCTACAATGACGAGCAATATTTTATTAGTTGATTTCAATTATCAATACGTATTTTTCTTACCGTACCATTTACGACCTGAACTCGCTTTATCAAAAGAGCGAGCCGGTTTAGCGTCTTTAGCTGCTGCCGCAGGAGCACCTGGACGAGAGCCACCGCCAGTACGCGATTGACCTTGAGGTTTTTTCGCCGCTTTCTCCACATGTAAAACCTTCATCGGGTATTTATGCGCTTCCACGACTGGAATCTTCTTCCCGATTAATTTCTCAATGTCCTTCAAATACGCTTTCTCTTCAATATCACAGAAGGAAATAGCTGCTCCTTTTGCCCCTGCGCGGCCTGTACGACCGATTCTGTGGACATAGGTTTCAGCAATATTCGATAATTCGAAGTTGACAACGTATTCTAATTCGTCAATATCAATACCACGAGCGGCGATGTCGGTAGCGACCAGTACGCGCGTTGTTTGGGCTTTGAAGTTTTTCAAGGCTGTTTGGCGAGCGTTTTGGGACTTATTCCCGTGAATGGCTTCCGCCTTAATGCTTGCCTTCAATAACATTTTCACCACCTTGTCAGCGCCATGTTTCGTACGCGTAAAGACTAAAGCCGTTTTAATGGATGTGTCTTGTAAGATGTCGAGCAATAAGTCGTTTTTGTTTCCTTTATCAACGAAATACACCGATTGATTGATAATTTCAACAGTAGAAGAAACGGGCGTTACAGAAACGGATGCGGGGTTTCTTAATATACTACCCGCTAGTTTTACGATTTCTGGGGGCATCGTCGCTGAGAAGAATAGCGATTGACGCTTGTGCGGCAAAGCAGCTAACAATTTCTTCACATCGTGGATGAATCCCATATCGAGCATACGATCTGCCTCGTCTAAGACGAAGTATTCCACGTCTGCGATGGATAAAAGACGTTGGTTCATTAAGTCCAAAAGACGACCCGGAGTCGCAATCACCACATCAGCACCGCTGCGGATGGCTGAAACCTGAGGACTTTGGCCTACACCACCAAAAATAACGGCATATTTCAAATCCGTATGACGCGCATAAGCACGAAAACTTTCCCCAATTTGAATCGCTAACTCCCTTGTAGGAGTAACAATTAAGGCACGAACTTTCTTATTTTTTGAAAAGCTTTTGTTCTCTTCTAACAGCTGAATGATGGGCAAGGTAAACGCTGCGGTCTTACCTGTTCCAGTTTGGGCACAACCTAATAAATCCGTTCCACGAAGGACGATAGGGATAGATTGAGCTTGAATGGGGGTAGGATTTCTATAACCCTCTTCTTTGAGCGCCTTTAAAACGGGCTCAATGAGGTGCAATGATTCGAATGACATAAAAATGTATAAAGATGTGTTATGAGCAATGAAATAATAACAAACATCCTCATAATGCAGCGCAAAGGTACGCCTTTTATTTCACAGATTCGGTTAAACGTCCTAATTCGGCTAATACCGCCTTGATCTCCTCCCCTTTCTGTGTACCAATTAAGACAGGATCTCCCTCTTTAAAATTCAATTGGAGACCTACATTTCCGGCCGTATTATATACGAGACCATTTCCCTTAAAACTGTATTTAATACCCCAGCCGCCATATTCCATCAAAGGACTGTAGGTTCTGACATAGCAAGCTGAAAGGGATTCCCAAGGATAAAACTTCTCCTTGAAGTGGAAAGGAGTAAAACGTACATAAATACCTTCCTCTTTAATTCTAGTGGTTAATTTCATTTGCCAAAAAAGCAAAGGCAACAAAATACCTATCCCAAAAGATACGTATGCAGCAGCATCTGTTTGTTTAGGTGCAGTTATAATGGAATACACCATGGAAGACCAAACTCCAATCAAGATCAGCCATAACCACCATTGGGTAAAGCGTTGTGTTTCGTTGAACATAGGCGATATTTTTTATTCAAATTTAGCAGAATTAGGCAGAAAATTTTAGATTTGTTAAAACCTATTTAAAATAATGTCAACCAAAAAACAAAGCCTCGCCTACATTATTAGTGCGTCGTCAGTGGGTACCTTAATCGAGTGGTATGATTTTTACATTTTTGGAAGTTTAGCCACGGTATTATCGACCAAATTCTTCCCCACAGATAATCCTACCGCCGCCTTTCTAAACACCTTAGCCACTTTTGCTGCTGGATTTGTAGTGCGCCCATTTGGTGCATTAGTTTTTGGCCGTCTCGGCGATTTAATCGGAAGAAAATATACCTTTATGGTCACCCTCATGTTAATGGGAGGTGCGACATTTGCGATTGGTTTAATTCCCTCTTATGCCACTATTGGAGCCTGGGCACCCATTTTAGTGTTAACACTGCGTCTTTTACAAGGACTAGCCTTAGGGGGAGAATATGGAGGAGCCGCAACTTATGTAGCCGAACACGCTCCTGCTGAAAGACGCGGATTTTTTACCTCTTGGATACAAACTACGGCAACTTTAGGGCTGGTAATTTCACTAGCTGTTATTATGGCAACTCGTGCGTCTTTAAGTAAGGAAGCCTTCGATGATTATGGCTGGCGTATTCCCTTTCTCGTATCCATTTTAATGGTTTTAGTGTCATTGTTAATCCGTAAAAACATGGAGGAATCGCCCATGTTTGAGCAGGCTAAAGCGGAAGGAAAAATAAGTAAAAACCCATTGAAGGAATCCTTTGGCAATAAACTGAACTTGAAATATGTGCTCCTTGCCTTGTTCGGTGCTACGATGGGCCAGGGCTTGGTTTGGTATACCGGTCAGTTTTATGCGCAGACTTTTTTATTAAAAATCTGTAATCTGGATGACATACAGACCAATATGATTTTAGTCATTGGTCTTTTATTAGGAACCCCTTTATTTGTGTTTTTTGGCGCTTTATCAGATAGAATCGGTCGAAAAGGAATCATGATGGCGGGTATGATAATTGCCGTATTCTCCTACCGTCCTATTTTTGACCAGATGTATAAAACAGTGGATGTGACGAATAAAACGGTGGTTCCCGGTTCTGAAAAAATGGTACTAAAAGGTAAGACGACGACCCTGACGAAGGAATTTACGGATGGGAGTTCATATAAAAACGTAATTACTGAAGTTTCGCCTGACAAGAAGGAATCTAAAATTTCGATTAAAATTAACGATTACGATCAGTGGACGCTTATCGGTTATGTATTTTGCCTCATCTCCTTCGTAACCATGGCCTATGGCCCTATCGCTGCGTTTTTAGTGGAGATGTTCCCGACAAAAATTCGATATACCTCCATGTCCCTGCCTTACCACATTGGAAATGGCGTTTTTGGGGGATTGATGCCGGCCATAGCGACTTTTTTAGTCTCGAATGCACAAACAGCAGGAGTCGTTCAAAAACCCTATTTAGAAGGATTAAACTACCCAATCGCTTTAATTAGTGTCTGCGTAGTGATCGGAATTATTTACATCAAATCAGATAAAAAAGCAGCAGAATGAACCTCATCAAACGTATTTTAGGCATAATTTGGATCGGTCTGGGGATCGGTGCAGGCATTTATTTGATTTATTTTCAAGCGGTTCCTTTATGGGCCAAAGGCGGTAACGACCTTGTCCCTGCCATCATCTACACCTTTGTATTAGCACCTCTCATTTCGATTGGAATGAGCCTTTTTGGCTATTATTCCCTTAAGGGAGAATTTGATAAAATTTAATTATGAGAATTACGAGCCTAGCAGATTACCAGAAAACGTATGAATTAAGCGTGCAAGAACCAGAGAAATTCTGGGCAGGCATCGCAAATGAATTTGAATGGTCTAAACCATTTACGAAAGTCCTAGACTGGAGCTTTGACGATTATTCGGTCAAATGGTTTGAAGATGGTCAATTAAATATTACCACCAACTGCCTCGATCGCCATTTAAATACGATTCCTGATCAAGCAGCGATTATCTATGAGCCCAATGAACCAGGTGATGCAGCTGTAACTCTAAGCTACCGCGAACTTTATACGCGCGTTTGCAAAGTGGCCAATGTCTTGAAATCACAAGGGGTTGAAAAAGGAGATCGTGTGTGCATTTATATGCCGATGATCCCTGAATTAGCGATTGCCGTTTTAGCTTGCGCTAGAATTGGGGCGATTCACTCGGTTATTTTTGGCGGATTTTCCGCACAATCCATCGCGGATCGCGTGAATGATGCGACCTGTAAAATCGTTTTAACGACTGATGGAGCCGTTCGCGGGAACAAAGAGATTCCCATGAAAGAAACGGTAGATGACGCCATCGCGAATTGTCCATCTATCGAAAAAGTGATCGTTAAACGCCGAACTAATACTCCGGTTTCCATGTTAGATGGACGTGATCTTTGGTGGGATCAAGCTGAGCACGAAGCTTCAGCAGATTGCCCAGCTGAAGTCATGAACTCTGAAGACCCCTTATTTATTTTATATACTTCAGGTTCTACGGGAAAGCCAAAAGGTGTCGTTCACACCTGCGGTGGCTATATGGTTTATGCGGCTTACACATTCGCAAATGTATTCCAATACAATCCAGGCGAAGTTTATTTCTGCACGGCAGATATTGGCTGGATTACGGGCCACTCCTATCTGGTTTATGGACCGCTTTTAAATGGCGCAAAATCCATTTTATTCGAGGGTGTTCCTACGTATCCGGATGCGGGACGTTTTTGGGACATTATCAAAAGACACCAAGTCAATATTTTCTACACCGCACCTACAGCCATCCGATCGCTGATGGGAATGGGAAATGAATACATAACAAATAAAGATTTGAGCTCACTTCGCGTCCTTGGTTCCGTAGGTGAACCGTTAAATGTGGAAGCATGGCATTGGTACAATGATCACGTAGGCAAAGGGAAGTGCCCTATTGTTGATACCTGGTGGCAAACCGAGACAGGAGGTCACATGATTTCGCCTATTGCTGGAATCACCCCATTAAAGCCAGCCTATGCGACTTTACCATTACCTGGTGTGCAACCTATACTTGTTGACGAAAACGGCAAAGAGGTCGAAGGAAATGGAGTGAATGGAAACCTATGCATTAAATACCCATGGCCAGGAATCATTCGCACCACCTACGGCGATCACGAGCGTTGCAAATCAACCTACTTCTCTACGTATCCGGGACTCTATTTCACTGGAGATGGATGTATGCGGGATGAGGATGGCTATTACCGCATCACAGGGCGCGTAGATGATGTGATGAATATTTCAGGACACCGTATAGGCACTGCTGAAGTAGAAAATGCCATCAATATGCACACCGGTGTGGTAGAATCTGCGGTAGTAGGTTTCCCACATGATGTCAAAGGACAAGGTATCTATGCCTATGTCATCTGTGAGCATATGCCAGAGAATGATGCGTTAATGCGCAAAGATATTTTAGCGACCGTAACTCGCGTGATCGGACCTATCGCAAAACCAGATAAAATTCAATTTGTTACTGGTTTACCTAAAACCCGTTCCGGCAAAATCATGCGCCGAATCTTACGAAAAGTGGCTGAGGGTGAATTTGGTAGCTTAGGAGATACTTCTACGTTGTTAGATCCGGGTGTGGTGGATTCAATTATTTCTGGAGCCCTTTAGGCTCCAGAAATAGAGTAGAGATTATAGAGTATAGAGTAGAGATTATAAGAGTAGAGAGTATAAATTAAAAGCACAGATCACAAAGCATAAAGAACAGTATTGGAATCGCCTGCGGCGATATATTCAGAAGTTCATTGCCTGCGGACAGCTTACTGAATACTGATTAAAGACTACTGTCTACTGTCTACTGTCCACTGTCTACTGATTACTGACTACTGTTTACTGCGTGATATGTTTCTCTAATTTGGCCAAAACATCAAACGCCGTCTCTGCCATCTTATTCCCCTTATTATCAAGCAAGGGGTTAATTTCAGCCACTTCTAGACAAGCAACTTTTCTCGTAGAAATAAATAATTCAATAATAGAAAGGGCTTCCTCAGAGGTAAAGCCTGACTTAACTGGAGTGCCAGTACCATAGGATATTTGATCACAATCCAGTGAATCTACGTCAAAGGAAATAAAAATAATATCAGTTGATTGCAAATGGAGAATGGCTTTATGGACACAATCATTAATCCCTGCCTGACGCATTTGCTCTACTTTAAAATGCATCATGTCAAACTGATTAATTAGAGATTCCTCCGCACTCTCAAAATCCCGTAAACCAAAATAAACCAACTGTTCAGGGGACATTTTGGGCCCATTAATACCTATATTTTTTAATTGCTGCCACGAATTAACCGTATCATTTGAAACTTGATTTATTAGACAGTCCAAGTTATCCAAATTCATAGCCGCCGCTAATGGCATACCATGTATATTGCCCGAAGGAGATGTAAATGGGGAATGTAAATCTGCATGTGCATCTATCCAAACCACACCTAACTTTTTCTCTGGATAGGCTTTTTTTATTCCGCTAATTACGCCCAATGCAGAAGAATGATCTCCGGATAAAACGATCGGAAAATAGCCCTTTAGTAAGTTAGTTGAAACAGAATCACATACTCTTTCGCATTGTTGCAAAACATGCTCTATTCTTTTAGCAAAACTATTGGTGTTCTTTTGGTATATGGTTTCGTTATGAGTAGGAATATCCTCAAAAAGATGTCGATGAAAAAAATCATCTTCCTGATTGATGGCGGCAATTTCTAAGGCATCTATCCCCATGTCCGAGCCTCGCGTCCCAGCACCGATATCAGATCGGTTTTTAAGAAGTTTGATAATCATGGTTTTGTTGATGTAGTCGCCGCAAGCGGCGTAGTCGTTGCTGCGCAACTTAGTCAATGTGCAGCTGCTTCGCAGCTTAGTCGTCACTTTGTGACTTAGTCCACTTCGTCTTAGTCGCCGCAAGCGGCTTAGTCAATTAAAACAATCCTAAAGTCATCCCCGAAGGGGATTCCTACTTTATTCTTTATTCTTTATGCTTTATGCTTTAAAAGTCAATAAGTCACTAGAAAAAGTATGAGGTAAGGGTTTACTAAATTATTGCGCAGCACAATTTTAAAACCCTTACCTGAAACTTTTACCAAAAATACGTGTAAAGAGCAATCAATCCCATCACCACCACAACCGTTCCTAAAATGAAAGTAGGCTCCAATTTGAACATTTTGGCATCAATCTCCAGACCTTTCGGATTGTTCTTGCTTGCTGGATCAGCTAGTGAGATAATCACCATAGAAACTACGCAGAAGATGAATACCCAGCCCATGCGGTCCATGAATGGAATCATGTACACATCGCCATCAAGGAATGCCGTATAGAAAATACAATCATTAACGCCTGTCCAAGTAGGAATATATTTCGATAAAATCGAGAAGGTAACCCCGCCAATCAGGGCAAATAGTGCTGCATTAGAAGTTGTTCTTTTCCAAAAGAAACCTAGAATAAACAAGGCAAAAATACCTGGAGAAACATATCCGGTATACTCTTGAATAAACTCAAAACCACCTTTTTTATCGATACCCATAAATGGTGCAATCGCAATCGCTAACACCATAGAAGCTACCACCGCAATTCGTCCGATTGAAACTAATTGCTTCTCTGAAGCACCTGTATTGATGTATTTTTTGTAGATATCTAACGTAAAAATTGTTGAAATAGAGTTTGCTTTGCCTGCCATAGATGCTACTACAGCAGCCGTTAATGCCGCAAAAGAAAGGCCTTTCAAGCCAGCTGGCAATAAGTTCAATAACACAGGATAAGCACTATCTTGATTGATTACACCGTCTTTCAACATCTCCTGCTGGAACATACCGTCCTTGTGCAATAAATACGCCGCGATACCTGGTAAAACCACGATGATAGGCATTAACATTTTCAAGAAAGCGGCGAACAAGATACCGTTACGCGCTGTAGGAAGGTCTGCTCCTAAAGCACGTTGCGTGATGTATTGGTTACATCCCCAATAGTTCAAATTAATAATCCACATACCTCCGATTAACACGGTAAGACCTGGAAGGGATGGATAATTCGAGTTATCCTTATTCAAAATCATATGAAAATGTTCTGGTGCTTTGGTCATCAAATGATTTAATCCGCTCATCATACCCTCACCACCGAAGTGATCAGAGACCATTTGTAATGCCAAATAAGTCGTAGCAAGGCCCCCTAAAATCAAAAAGAACACTTGAATAACATCCGTATATCCAATTACTTTCATACCACCTAAGGTGATAATTACCGCAAATACCGACATTCCAATCATACAAACCGTGAAGTCAATACCTGAAATAGTAGTTACCGCAAGGGCTCCCAAATACAAAATAGACGTCAAATTCACTGCTACGTACAACATTAACCAGAAAACGGCCATAATTAAACTCACTGTAGGAGAGTAACGTTGCGATAAGAATTGAGGCATCGTAAAGATTTTGTTCTTCAAATATATAGGCATGAAGAAAATCGCCACTATTAATAAGGTCGCGGCAGCCATCCATTCATAAGTGGCTATGGCTAGACCAAGTCTGAAACCATTTCCTGACATACCAATAAACTGCTCTGCAGAGATATTAGAGGCAATTAATGAGGCACCAATTGCCCACCAGGTTAAAGAACCTTCCGCTAGAAAGAAGTCATTCGAGTCAGAAAGTTCAGATTTTTTCTTGTTGTAAATCCAATAGCCGTAACCAGCTACCACCACGAAATAAAAGAGAAAAACGAGGTAATCGAGTGTTTGTAAACCGTTTGATTGCATAGAGTTTTGTAGTTAATTTTGGTCTTTAATTGTCTAAATTAAGATTTTTATCGGAATTGTACTAATCCCAAAGCTCGGGTTTCACTAAAACCACTTCCTCTTCCCGATCGACAATGACCATGCCTGGTAGTAGATCCTTTGTCTTTCTCACATATTTCTTGGATGTAACAATCACTGGACAAAGTGATTCTGTCTGTCTTTTGGAAAAATAGGCCGCTAAACTCGCTGCTTTTTCGATGACGAAAGCAGGAACCGTTTTATTTTGGGGATTTCGGATGATGACATGTGAACCGGAAACATCTCGGGCATGGAGCCAGATATCTTGTTTCTTTGCATATTTCAGCGTCAGCAAATCATTGTTTTTTGCATTCTTACCGACCCAAATTACCCATCCTTCCACTTCAAACTGCTTAAAAGGCAACTCCTCTATCGTATTTTTCGATAAGGCGATGGCTAAAAAGGGCTTTAAACCTTTTCTGGTTTCGACGGATTCCAAAGCGATTAATTTAGCTTTGATTTCTTCGATTTCCTGCTGCTTACGGGCAATATTCTCTTCCCAATGTGCCAATTCTTTACTGAAATTCTTCGCCTTCCGGTAATAATTTTCGGCATTCGCTGGAGGACTTAAAGTAGAATTCAACTTAATCGTAATCGGTTGATTTCGATAAAAATCCTCTAAAGTCACCTTGCTCTCCCCTTCCGGAATGAGATGCAAATAGGCCATCAAAATATTACCTATTTCCTCAAATGGCACATTCGTTTCCCTAATCACCTTCTGCTTCTCGAGCTCTTGTAAATACAGTAGGGATTTAGCTAGGTTTCTATCAAGGCCATCCTTCACTTGACTTTTCTCTCGTGTAAACTCCCCTACCGAATAATGCAGCACATAAAACTGGTTTAATGCGGCGATGGGATCAGAAGTTTCAAAAAGCGAATCAGGTGTGGGGAATAACGTAAATCCAATTCCTTTAGGCGTTTTGACCACATAGAAATGACCCTCATCGAGTATTTCAAGCATCTTTTGCAACAAAGTCCAGCGATCTTTGAGGTTCAGGTTCTCGTAACCTTGAGCAAGCAGCCAAGCCTGGGCCTCTTTTCCTAAGGTGGGGAAAAGGGGAAAATAGTCGCCATCTGCAGCTAAAAAGGCTTCGAAACTCTGATCAATTGGTCTTGAAATGCGAGACAATACTAGCTCATCGTCCTTTTTCAAGCGCTTTTGGAACTGAGAATCATATTCTCCGTCGCGGTATAATATTAGATTAGCTCGGTTACCAAAAAGCTTAAAAACTAGCACATAATTACCCAGAAAATGAATGCCAAAGGCTCGTTCATTTTCGTACATCTCCACTTCCTGGACTTCGGCCAGGAGTAAATCGGAGAAAAGATCGATGGAATTTCGACCCGCACGGTGAAAGGATTCCGGGAATTGTAAGCTAGAAAACTGAGGACCGAGGGAGCATTTGATGTAGAAATCGTCGCCGTTTTGGCGTTCAAAACCTAAAACTAATTCGTCCTTCTCTTGCGAAAAACACTGTTTTAAGCGCGCATACATCAATATCTGCCGCAAATGGCTCGATAAAATCCGCAGAAAATAATAGTTATTATGCATCGCTTAGCTTAAATTTAACCTTATGTCATTGATACCCGACTCCTATCTCACTATCGCGAAACCTGCTGAAGGACTTTACAAAGATAAAGGAAGTAAATTCATCAGTTGGGCATATCCGGTGAAAGATTTGGAAGAAATCAAAAGCCATTTAGCCTCCCTAAAAGAAGCACATCCCAAAGCCAGACATATCTGTTATGCCTATCGCTTAGGTTTTACGCCAGAGGACGCTCGCTCGAATGATGACGGAGAACCGTCAGGAAGCGCTGGAAAACCTATTTTAAATACGATTTTATCACACAATGTACACTATGTTTTAGTGGCAGTGGTGCGGTATTTTGGAGGAACGTTGCTGGGGGTGCCTGGCCTGATTCATGCCTACAAGGAAGGGGCCATCGATGCGTTAGCGAACGCGGAAATTTACGAAAAAGAGCCCATGAGCGTCCGGAGCATCGAATTTAACTATGCGCAGATGAATGAGGTAATGAAAATCTGCAAGAAACACCCCATCCAAATAGTAAATCAACTTATTGATAACCTTTGTACCTTTGAATTGACCTATCCATCTCGGCACGCCGCGGAGATTGATGCCTCTCTAAACAACCTATGAACAGTATAAAAATTTATTTAACTGCCTCTGGGATTCAATTACAGAATCAACAGGGCCTCGTTTGTTCCGTTCCAGGAAATTGGGATGACTTTATTAACCAGAAGAATTTATTCGAGGTTTGCTCGATGCACCTGTTGA
>JBEBDF010000022.1:0-28608 GCA_041157105.1 Bacteroidota bacterium
CACGTGCCACAACGTATCGATACGATCGTTGTTTCAACACAACACGATGATTTCGCGTCAGAAGCAGAGATGCTAGCAAAAATCAACAAGGACATCGTAGAAATCGTTATTCCTCGCGTTAAGGCGAAATTAAAGCCTGAATTGCAAGCTTTATTCAACGATGCGATCACCTACCACATCAACCCAACAGGTAAATTCGTAATCGGTGGTCCACACGGAGATACTGGTTTAACTGGCCGTAAGATCATCGTAGATACCTACGGTGGAAAAGGTGCTCACGGTGGTGGCGCTTTCTCTGGTAAGGATCCTTCCAAAGTAGACCGTTCAGCTGCCTATGCAACACGTCATATCGCCAAAAACTTAGTAGCTGCTGGTTTATGTGACCAAGTATTAGTTCAAGTTTCTTACGCGATCGGTGTAGCTAAGCCATGTGGTTTATTCATCGATACCTACGGAACTGCGAAAGTAAACTTAACAGACGGCGAAATCGCTCGCAAAGTAGAAGCGATCTTCGATATGCGTCCTTACTTCATCGAGCAACGTTTGAAATTACGTAACCCAATCTATTCAGAAACGGCAGCCTATGGACACATGGGACGTAAGAATGAGATCGTTACGAAAGAATTCACTGGTCCTAACGGCCAAAAAGTAAGCAAAGAAGTGGAATTATTCACTTGGGAAAAATTAGATTACGTAGATAAAGTGAAGTCTGCTTTCGGAATTTAATTTCAGTTTACCCTGATATGAAAAGAGGCGACCTTCGGTCGCCTCTTTTGTTTCATTTTTTTCTAAAATTCCTCGCTAGCCAGATCTTCGGCCCGAAGCGCCTTGACGGCGGTAGTCTTTGATTTATATCGTTTAATCTGTTCTGCAATCGCATTTAAAGCTAAGTCTAACGCTTCTTCAAATGATTTTGCCTTTTCTTTCACAAATAACACCGCTCCGGGGACGGTAATTTTAATTTCTAACATTTTCTCCTTTACCTTTCCTAGGCTTGTCGCCACTTTCAGAAAAACCTCACCCGCGGTTATTCGGTCGTAAAAGGTATCTAACTTATTTAACTTTTCTTGAATGCTTTCTACCAATTTGCGGTCCGCAGTAAAGTGGATCGCGTGAACTTGCACTTTCATAAGCTTAAAATTTAATGGTGAAACACGCTTTGGGAATCTTAGCAAAGCTGACAGAAAAAAGAACGTTTTAGATTCGACATAAACGTATCTTTTTTTTTAGGTGATGTCAAGTGTTTAACAGATTTTATTTGGCTCCGCCAAATAAAATCTGTTAAACAAGTCACAACAAGTCGCAGCTTCGCTGCTTAGTCGCCTGCGGCTTAGTCGCTAGTCCGAAGGGAATCAGTCCGGAGGTTGACCATAAATAGAGTAGAGATTAGAGAGTATAGAGTAGAGATAAAAAGTTCGTCTCACCGATGAAAAAATAGGCCGAAGGCCGCTACACTATACCATCGCCACCGGCGATACCAACATTATTCTTTGTGCTTTATGCTCTATGCTTTAACCCATCCATCTCTACTCTATACTCTCCTATCTCTAATCTAAAACCCGCTATACCATCGCCACCGGCGATACCAACATTATTCTTTGTACTTTATGCTCTATGCTTTAACCCATCCATCTCTACTCTATACTCTCCTATCTCTAATCTAAAACCCGCTATACCATCGCCACCGGCGATTCCGTCTCTGAAATTTGATCTTTGTTATTTGTCCTCCGGACTCTCTCCCTCCGGACTAAAATACTTCAACCTAATCAATCGTATAGAAACCCCATTCCTCCGCATAAAATCATGCCAGAAATGCTGAATAGCCGATAAATGGTCATTCGGAGATTTCACCTCAACGAAAGCATACTCATCGCCCTTTTGAATAAATAAATCGGGAAAACCTTTCACATGCGTACCTAAATGAGTCCACATATAGTGTGCAATAGCCGCCAGGCCATCCGTAGGCATGGCATTCAAGAAACGTTCCATCAAATCAAAATCGAGGGAATACCAATCCACCAATGGATTCATCGCACCTTGATTCTCAGCGGCCCGCGCGCGCAAGAGGGCTAGAAGCTCAACGCGGTCAGACAGTAAATGTAGAGGCAGTTCACCCGCAAAAGATTCCTTCCCATAATGGCTAGGCGCCCATTGAAAGGGGTGATGAAAGCCTTCTTTGCGCTCTGCAAAGATCAAATCCCAGGCGAATAAACCTAGGAAATTGTGCCAAATCTGGTTCTCCGTAAAGGCCGCATAATAGCCCTGAGCTTCGAAATAGGCCGCTACGCCAGCTTCTACTTGACCGATGTATTCGGGTGAAATCTCAATCAATTCAGCCTGCTTTAAGGAAGAGGTGACTTGTTTGATGGATTTCTTAGAGGCCTGTTTGGCCAAAAAATCTTCGAAAAAATGAATCTCCGAAGGAGAATCACATAGCTCTAATCCGACGCGAGCCCAGTTGATGGCTTCCTCCATCTCCCCCATTTTCTGCAAAACCCGAACTCTTCGTTCCATTGAAGCTCCGGTTAAAGAAACCTCATATACCTCCAAAGCCTCACCATAGGCCTTTTCGCGCTCTAATAAACGCCCTAAGGCATAACAGGCTTTTTCAAATGCTCGAATCGATGGTTCTAACAAAGATTCAGCCAATGGCAACATATGCACACGCCAAGAAGCTAACATCTCGTCCACACTAACAGAGGATGTATAAAACCACTCTCGCCACAGCGAAATGGCCCATTTCTGTTCAGCTTCCTCCCGAGTTTGGAAATAGGGCTTTAAGTCCTCCTCTTGCACTTCTACAAAGGCCCTGTGGCCTAAATCCTTAACTACAAAATCCGTTAAATCGCGAGAACGGGTGCCGAAAAACAAGAACTGAAGGAAGGCAAAAACCTCCATCCGAATAGGAGCCACGATTCCTGTAGAAAATGCCGCAATTAAATCAGGAGAAGAAACCAGAGCAGCAGCTTCTTCTTTCGTGGCGGAGGAAGGGACTTGGATGCCTTTTTTTTTTGCCAAAATCACACATTCCTGCTTCGTAAAAATCGATTCCACTCCTTCGGTCACCTCCATCAAGAAACCAGACGAGTGTAAAATCCGTAATGGATTATCTAGATCCCCTATTTCAGGGTAGTTTAATTTCTCGATTCGAAAATACGCCGAGCGACGGGAGGCTAAACGCAAATAAAGGCATTGCGCGGCAAAAGGAAGTTCAGAAAAATCTTTTAAAAATACTATTTCTCTTTCCTGCAAAAGTGGTAAATAATGCCGATCAATATAGCGTAGAATATAGCTGAAATGATCCCAATAATAGGTTTCAGACAATTCTATCTCATTTTTTCGATCATTCCGCATTATTGTTTATCTTTGTCTACCTTTTTAGGGGAATATCCTTTTATTCATAAATCAAAACAAAAATATGCAAACTGTTGCTAATTTCAATTTTGCCAGTAAAAAAGCGTTAGTACGTGTTGATTTCAACGTTCCGTTAAACGATCGTTTCGAAATTACAGATGATACCCGAATTAAGGCTACGATTCCAACGATTCAAAAGATTTTAAAAGATGGCGGATCGGTCGTTTTAATGTCTCACCTAGGTCGTCCTAAGGATGGTCCTACTGAAAAATATTCGTTAAAACACTTAGTGACTCCTTTGTCATTGGTTTTTGGCGTAAAAGTAAAATTTGCAACTGATTGCATCTCAGATGAAGCGGTTACATTAGCGAACGATTTACAAGCTGGCGAAATCTTGCTTTTAGAGAACCTTCGTTTTTACAAGGAAGAAGAAAAAGGAGATGTTGATTTCGCTCAGAAATTAGCTCGTTTAGGTAATGTGTGGGTGAATGATGCATTTGGAACTGCACACCGTGCACACGCTTCCACTGCGGTTATCGGCCAGTTCTTCACTGATAAAGTGAGTGGCTATGTAATGCAAGCAGAATTAGATAACGCACAAAAGATTCTAGAATATTCAGAGCGCCCATTCACGGCAATCATGGGTGGTTCTAAAATCTCAGATAAAATTTTGATTATCGAGCGTCTTTTGGACAAAGTGGATAATTTAATCATCGGTGGTGGAATGACCTATACCTTCTCTCTTGCAGAAGGAGGAAAGATTGGTAAATCGATCTCTGAGCCAGATAAAGTAGATTTAGCGAAGCAATTAATCGAGAAGGCGAAGGCCAAAGGCGTGAACTTAATTATGCCTTTAGACAATGTTTGCGCCGATGATTTCAACAACAACGCAAACCGTCAAACCGTAGAACGCGGATGTATTCCTGATGGTTGGGAAGGTTTAGATATCGGTCCTAAGTCCATTGCTTTATTCCAGGAGACCATTGCAAAATCAAAAACAATCCTTTGGAATGGTCCTATGGGTGTTTTTGAATTCTCTAACTTCGCTATCGGAACAAACGCTATCGCTGATGCGGTTGTGAAAGCAACAGAAGAAAATGGAGCCTTCTCTCTAATTGGAGGTGGTGATTCTGCTTCTGCTGTTAACAATGCCGGTTATGGCGATCGCGTTAGCTACGTTTCAACGGGCGGTGGCGCTTTATTAGAATATATGGAAGGCAAAACTTTACCAGGAGTTGCTGCTTTAGAGGCTTAATTAGCCTATTTCACATAAATTAACAAAAGGCGAGGGATGTTTTCCTGGCCTTTTTGTATTTTAGATCTATGATTCAGCATAAAGCCCCTGCCCATCTTCGCGCCACTTATTTAAGTCTAGATAGCCGCACCATTTATGAGCCTGCAAAAACCGCGTTTTTTGCAGTCCATGGATTGAACCACGATGGGCACCAGTATATTGAATCTTTGTATGCCAAAGGCGTTCGCGAATTCATCGTCGAAGAATCAGCCTGGCACGGCGCATTAGCCGAAAAAGCGGTTTCTTGGGAGCAAACAAACATCTATGTTGTGGAGAATAGTATCGTCACTCTCCAAGAAATCGCCAAGCGTCACCGGGAACAATTTCAGTATCCGATCGTAGCCATCACGGGATCTAATGGGAAGACAATTTGCAAAGAATGGCTCGCTATTTTGTGTAATAGCTCATTTACCATTGCAAAAAGTCCTAAAAGTTATAATTCACAAATAGGCGTTCCTCTTTCCCTTTGGGCTATGCAAGAAAAGCATACCTTGGGGATTTTTGAGGCAGGTATATCCCAAAAGGGTGAAATGGAGCGACTCGAAAAGATGATAAAGCCTGATTATGGCATATTTACACATTTTGGCGAGGCTCACGGGGCTAATTTTAACTCCGATGAGGAAAAGCTCAGAGAGAAGCTAAATCTATTTAAAAACGCGAAAAAACTCGTATACCGAATCATAGACCTCCAAAATGATGTGATTAAAAACATCATGCAAGAAATTAATCCTTCCTGCGAATTAATTGGATGGAATACGATAAGCCCAGATAAAGGTTTGTTCACTTTTTGGCAAACAAAAGGTAACTCTTCACAAATAAAAATAATTAAGTCGGCACAAAGCGAAGCATTTATCGACAGTCACATCGAAATGTCGGATGAAGCATCACTCGAAAATGCGACTAATTGCCTCATTATGGCCTCTATTTTGGGAATAAATCGAGAGGTGCTGGGCATTAAATCAAGAGCGCTTAAGCCCATCTCTATGCGCTTAGAAATGAAGGAGGGCTTACGCGGAAATATGCTTATTGATGACTCCTACAATAATGATGTGGATGGACTTCGCTTAGCACTTCCCCTCCTAAAGAAAAACGAACAGAAGAAAAGCGTTCTTATCCTCAGTGATTTTATCGAAACAGGCATACCAGAAAAGGATTTATATGTTGAAGTGGCATCCTTAGTTCGCTACCAAAAAATTAATCATGTCATCGGTGTAGGAGAACATATCATCCGAAATAAGGCCCAATTTGACTCAATCGACGTATTTCACACAACAGAGGATCTGATTTCTTCCGGCCTATTGAATTCGATCAATAATAGCCAATTCTTATTAAAAGGCGCTAGAAAATTCAATTTCGAAAAACTTGTTCATGCACTTGAAAAAAAGACCCATAGAACGCAACTTGAAGTTAATCTAGACGCCATTCAGCACAATTTATCCTATTACAAAAAGAGTATTGGCCCAGATACAAAGTTGATGGTGATGGTCAAAGCCTTTGCTTATGGCACAGGCGCTATCGAAATAGCCACCTTATTACAAAATAGCGGTGTCGACTACCTAACCGTGGCCTATACAGATGAAGGTGTTTATTTGCGTAAACATGGAATCTATGTACCAATCATGGTGATGAATCCGACAGTGGAGGAATTCGATAAGCTAACTGAAAATGGATTAGAACCTGAAATATATAGTTATGATCTATTGAAAGCGATTGATGAATACAGTACTCAACAGAACAAAAACATCAAAATCCATATCAAATTAGATACGGGCATGAAACGTTTAGGTTTTGAGCCGTCTGAAATCACGAATTTAAGCGAAAATTTAGCCCAAATGCCACAGGTTTGGGTTGCAAGTATACTAAGTCATTTAGCCGCAGCAGATAACCCTCAACATGTAGAATTTACAGAACATCAAATTGCCCTTTTTAAGCAGGCATCCTCTGAAATTGAAGCAAGCTTAGGGTATCAAACGATAAAACACCTTGCCAACTCAGCAGCCATCCAAAGTTATCCTTCAGCACGCCTAGATATGGTCAGATTAGGCATCAGTTTATATGGAATTACAGGAAATCCGAGCATAAAAAAACAACTTGAAAACGTTTTAACCCTAAAAACCTCCATTTCCCAGATCAAAAACATAGCTCCAGAGGAGACAATCGGCTATGGAAGACGCGGAAAATTGAATGGAAAAGGACGTATTGCAACCCTAGCCATCGGGTATGCAGATGGCTATTCAAGAGCCTTAGGAATGGGCAAAGGACACTTCGAAATTAAGGGACATTTATGCCCAACTGTAGGCTCAATTTGCATGGACATGTGCATGGTAGATATCAGCCAATTTCCTGACATTTCTGTCAGCGACACCGCCATAGCCTTTGGCGGAAAAATACAATTATACGATTTAGCTAAACAAGCCGAAACCATCCCTTATGAATTGATGACAAATATCAGTGAAAGGGTGAAGAGGGTTTATGTTACGCAGTAGAAGCAAGTCGCTGCCATGCAGCTTAGTCGTCACTTCGTGACTTAGTCGACTACGTCTTAGTCACTAGTCGCTAGTCCGGAGGAAAACCTCCTTTGTGCTTTATGCTTTATTCTTTGTGCTTTACTCTCTACTCTATACTCTAATATCTCAAATCTAATATTTAGCAATACGGCTATATATAAAATGTATACTTAACATTATTGCTAAATATTATTTAATTATATAGCTAATTAAATAGTGCAACCGCTAATAAGCTTATCAATAACTTGATTTGGAGATTTCCTATCAATATATTAACTTAGCTAAATATCAAATAATAGCATGGCTGTAGAGAACATAGCAAAAGCTTTAGGGGATGAATCTAGACGGAAAATCATCGAACTATTAAAGGACGGAGAGCTTCCTGCCACGGCTATATTTGATCAATTTGATTACGCCGCTCCTACTATATCCAGGCATTTATCTGTTTTGAAAGATGCAGGATTAGTGAGTACGCGTAGAAACGGAGTCTTCATTTATTATTCATTAGAGAAGGATGCACTTCGTCAATTAGACGAATGGCTCTCCCCTTTCCTACCAAAAGTGAAGGCAGCTCCGAAAGAAAAATCCATTCCGACTCCGAAAATACCGAAGGAAAATCCTTTCGATAAATTCCAGTCTGAATTTTAAAATAGTAGAATAATACAATTTTTTATGAAGCGATTTGTGTTCATTATTAGAGGTCCAGTCAGCGGAATTTCCAGCGAATCTAGCCTTGCATCAGAGGCTGAATTAGACCAAATTCGGACCTGGTTGAAAGGCCTAAAATCGACCTACGCAGATATGCTTTTTCAGAAATTTTCAGGTGAAAAAAAGGCCCTAAATCAAAGTGGAATTTTAGACCACTTATTGATTTCGCAAATCGACGGCGGAGAGATTTCTCAAATCGTCACACTGATTTTACCCGGACCAGAGGTAGCTGAAGAAATTGCAGCCAGCTTTCCCTTCCCGAATGAGTTTTATAGCTTAGAGTTGAGAGAAATGGCTTAAATACCTAGTAAACCCACAAAAAAAGGCCTATACATTACGTATAGGCCTTTTTTATTTATTCGCGACGAGAATCGCGTATTTTTCTTCTCCTTATAGATTGATCTCGCCTACCATATTCTCAGGCTTTACCCAGGCATCAAACTCTTCGGCCGTTAAATATCCTAGAGAAATCGCCGTTTCCTTAAGCGTAGAGCCATTTTTGTGGGCAGTCTGCGCAATCTCAGCCGCTTTGTAGTATCCGATCTTCGTATTTAAGGCTGTAACTAACATCAATGAGTTATTTACGTGCTTCTTAATGTTCTCATGCAATGGTTCGATACCTAAAGCACACTTATCATTGAATGCCACACATACATCTCCGATTAAACGCGCAGAGTGTAAGAAGTTATAAATCATCACTGGCTTGAACACATTTAGCTCAAAATGGCCGTTTGAACCACCGATTCCGATGGCTACGTCATTACCCATTACTTGCGCAGCTACCATCGTCATAGCCTCACATTGTGTCGGATTTACCTTACCCGGCATGATAGAAGAGCCTGGCTCATTATCCGGAATAAAGATCTCTCCAATCCCTGAACGAGGGCCAGAAGAAAGCATACGAACATCGTTTCCAATCTTCATTAAGCTCACTGCAACTGTTTTTAAGGCTCCGTGCGCCTCTACAATCGCATCGTGGGCAGCCAATGCCTCGAACTTGTTTTCGGCTGTTACAAAAGGCAATCCTGTTAAGGCTGCAATGTGCTTTGCTACGTTCTCTGAATAGCCTTTAGGTGTGTTAATTCCCGTTCCTACAGCCGTTCCTCCTAATGCTAACTCAGATAAGTGCGCTAAGGAATTATTGATGGCACGTAAACCGTGATCTAATTGCGAAACATAACCGGAGAATTCTTGACCTAAAGTCAATGGAGTCGCATCCATAAAGTGTGTTCGACCTATTTTAACCACGTTTTTAAAGGCTTTTGCTTTGGCAGCCAATGTGTCACGCAATTTTGTAATTCCAGGAATAGTTACCTCTACTAACGTTTGATATGCCGCAATGTGCATCGCAGTAGGGAACGTATCATTGGAGGATTGAGACTTATTTACATCATCGTTTGGATGTACAAATTTTTGCTCATCTAGTAAATTACCGCCTTGCAAAACGTGAGCACGGTAGGCAATTACTTCGTTGCAATTCATATTTGATTGAGTACCTGAACCAGTTTGCCAAACCACTAAAGGGAATTGATCTGCCCATTGGCCTTCCAAAATCTCATCACATACTTTAGCGATTAAATTCTTCTTAGCTTCCTCTAATACCCCAGCCTCAAAATTCGTGATTGCCGCTGCCTTTTTTAGGTAAGCGAAGGCCCGAATGATCTCCTTAGGCATCTTATTAATATCCTGAGCAATCGGGAAATTCTCAATGGAACGTTGCGTCTGAGCTCCCCAATAAACGTGAGCAGGCACTTGCACCTTACCCATAGTATCCTTTTCAATTCTATACTCCATACGATGTTTTGTATTAAATTTGTCTTAGTTCACAAAAATACCACCAAAATCAATAAGATGCTCACTATTTACGGAATTCCTGCTTGCAATACGATGAAAAAAACGTTTGATTATTTAAACGAAAAAGGGATTCCTTTTGCATTTCATAATTACAAAAAAAGTGGCATCGAGGCATCGCAACTACGTTATTTCATTGAGCAATTAGGCGAAGAAACGGTGTTGAACAAACAGGGAAGCACCTACCGTCAGTTAAGCGATACCGAAAAAGCAAATCTAGATGTATTCACCTTTCTACAAGAAAAAACATTTGCCATCAAGAGACCTATTTTCGTCTTGAACAACAGATGTTTCGCAGGATTCAAACCAGATGAATTAGCTAACTGGCTGGCGAGTTAACCTTTATAAAAAAGCCATTTGGCCATCTCTTTGACCGTAATTTTCTTGCCATACATCAAGATTCCTACGCGGTATATTCGGGCAGATAGCCAACTACAACCTAGGAATCCTAACACTAATAAAACCATGGAAGTCGCTAATTCCCACATGGGAACGCCATAAGGTAAGCGAACCATCATGTTTATGGGCGACGTAAATGGGATCATAGAGGCCCAAAAGGCAATCGAACTATCAGGCTCCTGCATCGTAAACTGCGCCATTACAAAAGCCAAAATGATCGGCAGCATCACGATAAACGTAAATTGTTGAGCTTCAGCTGTATTCTCCACCGCACTACCAATGGCAGCAAAAAGAGAGCTATATAATAAATACCCAAACAGGAAATAAAATAGAAATCCTCCCACAACTAACGGAATATTCGTGCTTTCAATCACCTTAGTCACTTCAGACATAGGAGACGAACTTTCTACTTGTTTTGCTACTTCGGGATCTGTCTTTTTCATTTGCTCCATTTTCTGCTTCACTGGACTTGCTGAGTAGAAAGTCGATGCCACCTGTGACAAGCCAATCGTCAACACAATCCACAATAAAAACTGGGTCAATCCCACCATTCCTACCCCTAAAATCTTACCTAGCATTAACTGATAAGGCTTAATGGACGATATAATCACTTCAATAATTCGACTGCTTTTCTCCTCAATTACCCCATTCATCACTTGAGATCCATACAATAACAGGGTGATATAAAGCAACATTCCCATGACTCCAGCTAGTATCATAGCCCCGCCAGAAGAGGAACTCGTTTCATTACCAGAATCTGAAACCGTAATCGTCTCACTACCCACATCTACTTGCGTTTTTTCATAAATGTCTGACGCTATTCCTGCCTCTTTCATGAGTGTAGCTCTTACCTTTTTCTCAATCACTCGCTCAATTGTTGACTTTAATGGCAAGCTCAAATTCTTTTCTGAATAGATTTTGAGCTCTTTCGATTGCATTAAAATATCTTTTGGCAGATGTACAAAAGCTACATAACCTTCCTTAGTAAATGACTTTTTCAATTCCTCTGCAGGCTTTTTCACTAAGGTAAACTCCACCTCCTTATCTTTTAAATCAGCCGCTTGAAACAAGCCACTTTCATCTAAAATCTCTACCCGCTTTACTTCCTTATCTTGCATAGCTAACCAGATAGGTACGGCATAAATAGCCGTAATTAAAATAGGCCCTAACAAAGAGGCTATCCAGAAGGATTTTTTTTGAATACGGGTCAAATATTCCCGTTGAATCACTAATAATATCTTGTTCATGGCTTATTTCGTTTCGGCTACTACTTGAATAAATATGTCATTAAAGGATGGAATCACCTCTTTAAACTCAAATAAATCAACTTGCTTGAGTAGGGCTGCAATGGCCTGATTCGTTTGTTCAGGCTGAGTCAATTTGATAGTTGCTATTTTCTTTTTAGGGTCGACACTAATGATTTCAAATGCCTTGGAATCAGCTAATTGACCAGAATAGGAGATCTCGTACTCAAATTTTTTGAACCGATTCCTCACCTCATCTTTTTCGCCCGTTAACACTACTTGAGAACGATTAATCAGCGCAATGCTATCACATAATTCTTCAACGGATTCCATGCGGTGAGTAGAAAATAAGATTGTTGTTCCCCTTTCTTTGAGGCCTAAAATCTCATCTTTCAGCATATTCGCATTGATGGGGTCAAAACCTGAAAAAGGCTCATCTAGAATTAATAATTTAGGCTCATGTACGACTGTAGCGATAAACTGAGTCTTTTGCTGCATTCCTTTGGAGAGATCATCTACCTGCTTATTCCACCAATCTTTTATATCCAGACGTATAAACCAATCCTTCAGTCTATTTTGCGCCTCAGTCCTAGAAAGGCCCTTTAATTGCGCTAAATACATCAACTGCTCGCCTACCTTCATCTTCTTGTATAAACCGCGCTCCTCAGGCAAATAACCTATTTGCTCGACGTGCTTTGGCTGTAAAAGTTCTCCATCGAATAAAACCTGCCCCTCATCAGGAGCTGTAATCTGGTTTATAATTCGAATGAGTGAAGTTTTTCCAGCACCATTTGGACCCAAAAGCCCAAAAATCTGCCCTCTCGAAATCTCCAAACTAACGCCGGCTAATGCTGTGTGATCTGCATAACGCTTTACCACGTTTTGAATAGATAGTATCATAGATTGAATTTAACAAGACGAATTTAAACAAAAAAATGCGTTCAAATCCTGGTTAAAGGATGAACGCAAAATAGAAAGGATGAGCGAAATTAGGCGATGATTTTGGACACAAAATCCCAAATAACCACCCCCATACTTACAGACACATTCAAAGAATGCTTTGTCCCAAATTGAGGTATTTCTAAACTAAAATCTGCCTCTTGAATCCAAGCATCATTCACCCCAAAAACTTCATTTCCAAACACAAAAGCATATTTTTGTCCTTTAATGGGTACGAATTTTTCTAATGACACGGAGCCTTGCACTTGTTCTACACATACAATTTGGAATCCCTCCGCTCGTAACGCCTGACGACTAGCAGCTCCCTCTTCAAAATAACGCCAGTCTACTGATTCATCTGCCCCCAAAGCGGTCTTAGAAATCTCTCTGTGAGGCGGTTGCGCAGTAATTCCACACAAATGAATGGCAGCACACTTAAAGGCATCCCCTGTTCGAAAGGCGGAGCCAATGTTATTCATACTCCTAATGTCATCTAAAACGATCACATAAGGGAATTTTTCCGTGGTTTTATAAGTTGAAACGTCGAGCCTATTCAGCTCATCCATGGATAACTTCTTCGACATATTTAGGCAATCCAAGAGAAAGGATACGCTAATTCAGGCACCTTAACTCGATCTGCTAATTTTTCTAAACGGGCTGGCAAATTTGCCACATAATCACGTGCCTTTTCTGCTGTTTCATTCAATCCTGACATATTTTCGATATCCCAATCAGCGATTAAACCTTTCATGATAGTCACATAATCAGTGGTTGTATAGACACCTAAACGTTGTGCCGCATCAGAGAAATGCTCGAATAGAGAGCTTTTTGCACCATTTATTTCGCGTAAAAAATGTGCTGGCATCACAATTTTCTTTTTCATCATATCAGCGAAAGCAAGCATCATTTCATTCGGATCTAAAGTAAAAATTTCAGTAACAAAAGAACGATAGGCCTTGTGGTGACGTAATTCATCCGCCGCAATTTGCGCACACATGCGAGATAAAAGTGAATTACCGTGTTGCTTAGCTAAAGAAGCTGTGCGGCGATGAGAAATATTGGTTGCTAATTCTTGAAACGAAGTATAAACAAAATTACGGTACGGATCAGCTGAGGTGCCGATATCGAAGCCATCTGCAATTAAGTATTGAGTAGAAACGGCTACGGCCTTCATATCTACCTTTCCTGATAAATACAAATAGGTGCCTAGTAAATTACCGTGGCGGTTTTCTTCAGCTGTCCAAGTACGAATCCAGCGCGACCAACCATCATTTTGGTCTACTTGATTCACTGTATCCATACCTAATAACCAGGATTCATAAGTAGGTAAAGCCTCTTCAGTAATGGTATCACCTACTAAAACGGCCCAATAATCATAAGGCAGTTCATTCGCTGCCTCTTGCAAGGCTTTCACATCTGCAAAGAATGAATCCTTTGTAGAATCAGGGAGCATGTCAGCTGGCTGCCAATTGGTCTCGATCGGGACTAAATAATCCTTCACATAAGAATCCATGTTTTTGGCCAATTCTGACATGACCTCTAAGCGTGTGTGAAATTGCGACATTCGTTTTTGGTTAAAATAAAAGTTCAGGAAGATACAAATAATTCGCTATTTAACCTCCCAAATGCGTAATTCCTTTATCCTGAGTTCCCCACCAAAGGAAACTAATCGTACTGACTCTTTTTTAGTCGGAAAGCGCAAGGAACTGATAGCTACCGTGCCATCTTGAGCCAATAATTCTAAAGTAGAATGGTCTACCACCAATTGAAAGACTTTGTCTTCTCCTTTCATCAAGGGAGCAGATTGAATCATATCAAAACCTGGAGCAGGCACAACACCACTTATACGGCGATCAATAAACCACTCTTGACTTTTCTCATCGAATCCAATACGCGTTAATTCCGGATTTTCTTTGGCCTCATTCCCTAATTCAATACCCCATTGTTTAGCATTGCCTGCATCCACTCTTAATTCGATAACATAGGTCTTATCCTGAAGAAACTTCATCCCAGATAAAGTTTTGCTTCCCTTCAGAACTAAATTTTTAGCCTCAAAGTTTGGTTTCGCATTGGTTAAATCAGGCTTTAATACCTGTTTTAATTTCAAACCCTGCGCAGTACGCTTCAATGAGAGAGTTCTAGCAAGTGACATTTGACCTTTCCAGGGGAAAGTGGGCTGCTCTTTTCCATAAGACCAACTTAACATCCATCCCAACCAAAATACCTCTTTATTTACTGTGTTGTAAAAAGGAATCGCGGCATAGAAATCTCGGCCATAATCCACATAATTTACCTGCTCTTTAGGCGCATCATTCGTAAAGGTTTTGCCGTCAAAATTTCCGACAAAGTACTGCATTCCCACTGTTTTCTTATATGGTCCTTGGCTCGATAGAGCTAATACCCATTTCGTTTCCTTCGAATTCTCTACGGGCAATTCCAATAATGAAGGACATTCCCAAATCATATCGATGTCACCTTGCTGAACAAATTCACTCAATAGAGACCAATGAATCAAGTCCTTTGACCCATAAAACTGAGCCGTATATTCCCAAGGTTTCACCACCGTCATCACATATTGCTTTGATGGTGCATGCCAAATAATGTTAGGGTCTCTGAAATCCTTCAAATTGATACTTAAAACCGGATTCTTATCGTATTTCGTCCAAGTCAATCCTTCATCATTTGAATAAGCCAAATGCTGCTCCTGCAAGGTATTGGGATAATCAGCCGTATAAATGGCAATCAATAATGGCTTGGTAGGATCTCCTAAACCAGATACATGGTCTTTATCATAAACAACGCAGCCTGAAAAGATGAATTCCTTTCCATGGGGAATTGCCAAGGGCAATTCTTCCCAATGCAATAAATCTTTGCTTTTTGCATGTCCCCAACTCATGTTCCCCCATTCATTTCCTTGTGGGTTATGTTGATAGAACAGATGGTAATTCCCGTTGATGTAGATTAATCCATTTGGATCATTTGTCCAGTTAACCTTGGGTGTAAAATGAATGGCAGGACGCCATTGCTCTGTAGATTTTGGCGTACTCTGCTGAGAAAAGGTATTAAACGCGATCAGCGTTAAAATGAATAAAATCGATTTTATTTTCATCAAGTTGGAGGTAATATGCATTTTTAAAATGAGGATTAAACCAATCGCCAAGGTTGTAATAAGTGGCTCCTGAGGCAAGAGGAAATGCAATCGGATGGTGTCGATGGCCAAAGACAAAGGCTTGAACGGTTGGCTTCAATTGAGCCACATCACGCACATAGGATAAGATATAATCCGTATCTGTATTAAATGCTTGCTCGCCTTTCGTCATCGTACTTTCTTTACTAGTAGATGACCATAAATGGGCCAAACTAATCCCGACGTTCGGATGTAAGAATCCAAAAAGCCATTGTGCCAAACGGTTCGTAAACACCTTTTTCAATAGCTTATAGCCTGTATCTCCCGGTCCTAAGCCATCACCATGACCGAGATGTAACTGAAATTGCTTATTTGATGCCTTGATGATTAAATCAGCAGGTTCTCTGTAAATTTTTGCGCCTAATTCCTTCTCGAGATAATCCCACATCCACAAATCATGGTTACCCACAAAAATATGAATCGTAATTCCTTGATCAGCCAAGGCAGATAACTTCCCTAAAAAGCGAACAAAACCTCGCGGAACTGCCGTCTTATATTCGAACCAAAAATCAAATAAATCACCTAACAGAAATAACTCCTGCGCATCTGACTGAACCTGCTCTAACCAAGAAACTAAAGCCTTTTCGCGCTCTCTTGAAGTCTTTTCATCGGGAAAACCCAGATGGAAATCTGAAGCGAAATATACTTTCTTACCAGAAGTCAGATTAATGTGAATCATATCAAAAAAATGGGGCGACTTTGAGGCGCCCCAATTAATTAACTATCAGTACCTGTTGATTTAGGCTTTCTTGCTCTTGGCTTGGCTGCCACCTCTTTCGAAGTAGCTGGCTTTTTAGCGGCTGGCTTTTTTGCTGGAGTCTTTTTAACCACCTCAGCCTTTTTAGGTGCATTCTTCTTCTCCTCCGCTAAATCACGCTCATCCTTCGCGTCCTTGCGTTTTTTCTCCGTTTCTCCCTTGATAAACTCTTGGTAAGAAGTCAATTGCTCGAATGGACGTGGACCTACTAAGGCCTCTAAATCACTCTGGAACAATACCTCTTTTTGCAATAATTGCTCCGCCAAAATCGTCAATTTATCTTGCTTCGATTTCAACAATTTTTTCGTGCGCTCGTATGCTTCCTTAATAATTTTTCGAACCTCCTCATCAATTTCACGTGCCGTCGTTTCCGAATAGGGCTT
Source organism: Bacteroidota bacterium (assembly GCA_041157105.1). Taxonomy (GTDB): domain Bacteria; phylum Bacteroidota; class Bacteroidia; order Cytophagales; family Spirosomataceae; genus Aquirufa. The sequence goes on from JBEBDF010000022.1 coordinate 16,624, forward strand.
GTTAAATTGATACTCCGATCCTTTGGAATCATAATACGAGATATTGCCTAATTTTTCGTTCATACCATAAATGGTTACCATCGAGTAGGCTAATTTCGTAATGCGCTCTAGGTCATTTTGAGCGCCAGTGGAGATCTTTCCGAAGACAATTTCCTCCGCCGCACGGCCACCTAATGTCACACACATCTCATCCATCAATTGCTCTGTGCGGTACAAGAATTGCTCTTTAGGTAAGTATTGCGCATATCCTAACGCTGCCACACCACGAGGAACAATCGATACTTTCACTAATGGATTTGCATGCTCTAGGAACCAACCTGCAATAGCATGTCCCGCTTCGTGGAAGGCTACTATTTTCTTCTCCTCTGGTGAGATTAACTTGTTTTTCTTTTCTAAACCGCCAATTACACGATCCATCGCCTCTTGGAAGTCATTCATATCCACCGCCGTCTTTGAGCGACGAGCTGCGATTAATGCCGCTTCATTACACACATTCGCAATCTCAGCTCCAGCAAAACCCGGAGTCTGCGCTGCCAATTCTTTAGGGTCAGTGTCTTCTGCTAATTTCAAAGGCTTTAAGTGTACTTTGAATATAGCCTCACGACCAATAATATCTGGTTTATCGATAGAGATTTGACGATCAAAACGACCTGGACGCAATAAAGCCGGATCTAATACATCTGGACGGTTTGTAGCCGCCATGATGATGATACCCGAGTCTGTTGCAAATCCATCCATCTCCACTAAAAGAGAATTCAAGGTGTTTTCACGCTCATCGTTACCTCCTGGCATCGAGCCACGACCACGTGAGCGACCAACTGCATCAATCTCATCGATAAAGATGATACAAGGAGCTTTTTCTTTCGCTTGTTTGAACAAATCACGTACACGTGCTGCTCCCACACCTACGAACATTTCTACGAAATCAGAACCTGATAATGAGAAGAACGGTACGCCTGCTTCCCCAGCCACAGCTTTCGCAAGTAATGTTTTACCTGTACCCGGAGGTCCCACTAAAAGTGCACCCTTAGGAATTTTACCACCTAAGTCCGTGAACTTTTTAGGGAATTTTAAGAATTCAACGATTTCCTGAATTTCTTCTTTCGCTTCATCTAGTCCAGCTACATCATTAAACGTAATCTTCACTTTCGATTCACCTTCGATCAAGGTAGCACGGGAGCGACCAATGTTGAAAATTTGGCCACCACCACCAGCTCCTCCACCCATTCTGAAGAATAAAAAATAGAAACTTAAACCCATCAAAATGAAGAATCCCCAAGTACCTAACCAGTCCAAAGGACCCGTTCTCGTCTCTGGAGAGGCCATAATTTGCTCTGCGCGTGGGAAGGCTTTTTGACGATCCTCTAAGAAACGCTCAAAACTTTCTTTCGAATTAATCTCAAATTCAAAGTGAGGAACCTGGCCAGTAGGAACCACTTTCTGCGTTGTATTTTTCTTAAAATACTTAGGAATAAAGGCTGGCTTTAAACTAACTTCAACGATTTTATCATTGACAATTATCACCTTTTCTACCTCTTTTTGAATCAACATCGACTCAAACTGCTTAATCGTTATCGGCTGTAAAGTTGTTTCCTTCGAAAAGAAAAACATGCTGATAACTGCGATCATTAGACCTACCACCATCCAGCTCTGGAATCCTCCAGCTGGTTTTTTAGGCATTCTTGGTTGCAAGCCTGAACGCTTCGCGTTTTTAAAATTATTCCCTTGTTTGGCCATTTTTAATTTTTATTGTTGGGCATTAAACACCTAGATAGGTGCAAAGGTTCTATAAATCTAAAATAATATTAATCAGGGATCACAGTAAATTTAGCATCACCCCACAACTCTTCTAACTTAAAAAACGCACGTTTATCCTTCAAGAATACGTGAACGATGACATCATAATAATCCATCAAAATCCACTCACGATTCGCTTTACCTTCTACCGCATGTACGTGTATTTTACCTGATTCCCACACTTGTTTATCCACTGAATCAGCGATTGCATCAATTTGTGTATCTGAAGTACCCGAACATATCACAAAAAAATCTGTAAATGCATTATCCACTTTTCGCAAATCTAGCACGGTAATTTCTTGTGCTTTTTTATCCTGCATGCCTTTTACCACCCAGCTAACCATTTCCTCTGACGCCTCGACTTGCTTAGCGGTTTTCTTAAGCGTTTTACTCATAAATGTTTTTTCAGTATTAATTTGTGTAACAAGAAACCAATAACGAATAAAAATCTAAATTTGTTCTTGTAACCCTAAAATTACAAATAATAATTGAACAATTACCAAGCCAATACGCGCTTCGTCGGCAAAAAGAGTAAATATCTAGACATTTGTCCATCGACTAATTCTTTGGCATTATCTGATGCTTTAAATACAGATATAGAAGAAGGATTCGCCTGGATCGCTGGCCATCAAACCGCAGGAAGAGGTCAAAGAGGAAATACCTGGAATGCTGAACCTAATCAAAATCTGACGCTCTCCTATTTATTACGTCCTCCACATCATTTATTAGAAAAGCAGTTCTTTCTAAGCAAGGCCATAGCAATTGGAATTTTATCTGGTTTAGAAGCATGGTCTCGAAAAACCCAAGGAGAAAATTTCAATTTTCAGATCAAATGGCCGAATGATATCTACTTAGATGGTGTTAAAATGGGTGGCATTTTGATTGAAAATAATATTCAAGCAGGAAAATGGAGTTTCTCCATTATCGGAATAGGACTGAATATCAATCAAATTACATTTGAAAATATCAGAGGCACCTCCCTCCGCTCTTATTTAGATTTACCGCAACCTATTTCACTAACTGAAATCTACCAGTACCTATCTGAAGGCATCGAAGAGGCTTATGTTCAATTCTCAAGTGAAGCATTCAACAGAATTGATGAAATTTACCACGAAAAATTATTCAGACGTTCTCAATGGGCATTATATGAGTCTGCAAATGAGAAATTTGAAGGTAAAATTATAGGAGTAAACGAAAAAGGATTATTAGAAATTGAAAAAGAATTCACGGTAGAATCCTATGATTTAAAGGAAATAAGTTTTATTTTTCCTTCCTAATAAACCTCTAGATACACTACATGATTTCGCATTACCAAAGCAATTTGGAGAATTTTATTCATTGGGCTAAGCACACTCCTGATCGACTTTATTTAAGGCAACCCATTGGAGATCAATATATTGATTATTCCTATTCTGCGGCTTCAGTTGAAGTTAAAAAAATAGCCCAATTCATTCAGGATAAGCTTAAAAAAGGTTCGAAAAATGTAGGCATTCTTTCCAAGAACTCTGCCCATTGGATGATGGCAGACTTAGCTATTGCAGCTGCAGGGGGTATATCTGTACCCTTTTATGCTACGTTAACAAAAGAACAACTCAACCAAGTTTTGGTACATTCTGAATGCCAAATCCTGATCGTGGGAAAATTGGATCATTGGGAAAAAATAAAGGAGGGAATTCCAAAACACATCGTGTTAATTCATACTCCTGAAAGTTCCGAAAAAACAGGTGAACAGTGGGCTGATATTTTGGAAAACACCACAGAAATCTCCAAGCTGCCTTCACCAAAACCGACGGATATTGCGACTATCGTATACACATCAGGCACTACCGGGATGCCTAAAGGAGTTATGATTACCTATGGTGGAATTGAAGCAGGAATTAATATGGCGCGCGAAATCGCTCTATTAGACCAACCCAATACCCGTTTCATTTCTTACTTACCCCTGTGTCACATTGCTGAACGAAATTTTGTAGAATTTGCAGGAACAGCAGCAGGAGGAACCATCCACTTTGTGGAAAACCTTGACACCTTCTCTAAAAATCTGGCCAGTGCTAGACCGACGCATTTCTTGGCAGTACCTCGCATATGGGCTAAATTCCAAGAAGGGATTTTACAGAAAATTGGAGGTCAAAAGAAGTTGAATCTACTTTTGAGCATCCCGATAGTCAAAACGCTTATTCAGAAAAAGATTCAAAAAGGACTCGGATTAGACCAAACTACCTTAGCAGTTACCGGAGCTGCACCCATCTCCGCAGAGCTTCTGACCTGGTTTCAAAAACTAGGAATTTATATTCAAGAGGCCTACGGGATGACAGAAAATATGGGACTCAATTCTGTCATGCCTCGTGACAGCATAAAACTAGGTACAGTAGGAAGAATTCATCCCGACTGCGAAACACGCATCGATCCAGATACCAATGAGATCCAAATGCGAGCTCCCTATAATTCCACTGGATACTTCAAAGAACCAAAGCTTACACAGGAATTATTTACCGAGGACGGTTGGTTAAGAACGGGAGATCAAGGTAAACTAGATCAAGAAGGCTTTATTTCCATAATCGGTCGCGTTAAAGATAACTTCAAAACTGCCAAAGGGCATTACGTAGCCCCTGCGCCTATTGAAAATAAATTAAATACACACGAATTTATCGAACAAGTTTGTGTGGTGGGAGTTAATTTGCCACAACCGATTGTTTTACTTGTATTAAGTGCGCTGGGTAAGTCAAAAGAGACCGCTGAAATTAAAGAGGCTTTTGAAGCGCTTCGAAATGAAGTAAATCCTGTATTAAAAAATTATGAACATTTACGTAAAATGATCATTGTCAAAGAAGATTGGACTATCGAAAATGAGTGTTTAACGCCCACCATGAAGATAAAAAGGCCATCAATCGAGCAAAAATACCATACTAACTTTGAGCGTTGGTATGCGCACCAAGAGACGATTGTTTATGAACTAATGGATTAAAATTTTTACCTTGCAAGGTGAATTGTCTCCGCCTTTCTTTACTAATTACCTGCTGCTTTTTTCTTCTGCAAAAGGCTGACGCTCAGTACGTAATTATTGATAGCGTCCTGTTCAAAGGCAACGAAAAAACCCGAGAGAACATACTTAGAAGGGAATTGGATATTTTTCCTGGAGACACTTTGCAAGTGTCAGAGCTAGATTCACGGGTGGAATTTAATAGACGTAAGTTAGTTAACACCAATTTATTTATTTGGGTTAAAGGTAATTCTCATACCAATAACGTTTCAAATCACATCACGATTACTTTTGAGTTTTTAGAACAATGGTACCTGTTAGGCTACCCCATTTTCCAATTAGCAGATCGTAATTTAAATGATTGGTGGGCCAGAGGCGGTTCATTGGAGCGAATAATATATGGAGCCCATTTAATTCATAACAACTTTAGAGGCAGAAATGAAAGACTTAGTTTTAAAGCCGAAACTGGTTTCACTCAACGAATAGAACTGGGTTATTCAAACCCCTACTTAGATCGTAAAAAAACGTTGGGACTTGGAGCTGCTTTAGCTTATACAACGAATAAAAATTTAGTTTTCAGAACAATTAATGATACATTAAACATTTTGAACAGCGATAAAATTCTTAGAGAAAGATGGAACGGAGCTTTGAGTTTTAGAAAACGACTCCGCTTTTATGATTTTCATTTCGCTGAAATGAAATTTAGCCACACCAGCATTGCAGATACCATTAGAAAATTGAATCCCAACTATTACTACAAAGGATCAAATGAGCAAAATTTCCTCCAATTGACTTACGCATTCTCCTATGATTTTAGAGATTTTGCCCCCTACCCTCTTAGAGGGAGAAAGATTGATTTTGGTTATAATTATTACAGTATTCTTGCTCAAGACGGCTTAAATTATTGGGACTTTAAAGCTTCTGTTGCCTATTTCTTTGAACTTGGGTCAAATTTTTTCATCAGCTCCCAATGGAAAGGCAAAGTAACCCAAGCAAATAAAAATATCCCCTATGCGAACATCCAGGGCCTTGGCTATGGAGGCGATAATGTACGTGGTTATGAATTGAATGTAATCGATGGCACAAACTACTTGCTGTCTAAAAATACCTTCAAATACCAGCTATTTAATCAAATCATTCCGGTAAGATTTATACCCTATAAGCAATTCAATCAAATACCTATTTCTCTGTATCCTTCCTTATTCTTTGACTTTGCTTATGTATACCAAGCGCAACCAGAATTAACCTCTAGTCGGTTTTCGAACCGTTGGATCTATGGAATGGGAGTTGGTTTTGACTTAGTTACCTATTATAATTTCGTTTGTAAATTAGGTGTTCCTTTAATTAATAGTGGAAAATCTGGCCTTGTAGTTAGTATAGGGAGGGAGTTTTAAGCAAAAAAAAGCCGGTCAAGGACCGGCTCATTTTAAAAATACCTAACCACTAATAGTCTTAAATATCTGTAAGGGTAAAACCCATTTAGTACATAATTTTCCCAAAAATAACATTTTTTATTATCAATGACGAAATTCATCTATTTTTGACAAATAAAATCATTCAACTTAATTGCAATTGTATGAAAAAACCGTTAAATAAACTAATAATTCCAATTTTGGCACTATTTATTTTTCTAAATTCCTGCAATCAAGATAAGCAAAATGAAAATAAAGAAACAGCTAAAAATGAAGAATTAGTATCTGCCTGGGAGGATAGTGGAGAATGGGTGCAAAAACTAAGCCTAAGCCCAGATAAGGTAATTAGAAACTTGACTTGGGGCCAAGATATAATGAGCCTTAAAGACACATTAGAGTTAGCAGAATCACAACCAGAAAAGGGGAAATCCTACACGCTCTATTTCGATGAAACGGATTTAAATTTCAGTGATATCACGTATATCCCGAATGAACAAAATAAAATCGAAGAGATTACCTTCGATATTTTTGTTGATTCAGCTGAGGATGTACAGCCTTTAATTGATCAATGGAAAGGCTATTTAGACGTAAAATTCGGACTATCAGAGGTAAAAGGAAAAAGTATCCTTTGGACTAAAAACAATAATACCCGAGTGCTTTTAGAGAATGTAAGTACTCCCAAAGATCCGGGCATTAAAATCAGCTTTAAAGCCGCTTACTAGATTTTAAATATCCAACCGCGTGTGTCAGCGATTTCGCCTAAACGAATTTGGCTTATTTCATTGAACACTTTAGCAGAGAAATCACTCTCCTTGCGAGCTGGTAAATCGTAATCTTTACCCTCAAAACCGATCGTCTGAATAGGCGCAATAACAGCCGCTGTTCCAGCCCCGAATGCTTCGGTTACCGCTCCTGAACTAATTCCTTCTACTAATTCTTTCACGGATAATAGACGTTCTTGTACTACGACGCCCCAGTCATTGGCAATCTGAATCACTGACTTCCGAGTCACACCATCTAAAATAGTATCACCCGTAGGCGCAGTCACCAAAGCTCCATTTATGATAAATAGCAGGTTCATCGTCCCAGCTTCCTCTACATACTGATGTGTCGCCGCATCCGTCCAAATGATTTGATCATAACCAGCCTTGTTAGCCTGAACAGTGGGGTATAATGAACCTCCATAGTTACCTGCATTTTTAGCAAAACCCACTCCACCCTTTGCAGCACGGATAAATTCTGTTTCCACTCGAACCCGTAAAGGTTTCGTATAATATGAACCCACAGGGCAATTGAAAATAATAAACTTGTAAGTAGTCGAAGGTGATACCCCTACGTACTCATCCGTTGCAAACATAAAGGGTCGTATATACAAAGAGGAGCCTTCTTTTTCAGGTACCCATGCTTTATCTATTTCAAGCAATAGCTTTAAACCACCTAAGAAAATTTCTTCAGGTACTTCTGGCATACACATACGAGTCGCTGATTTGTTAAAGCGCTTCATATTTTCCTCTGGACGGAATACTAATACCTCTCCTTTATTCGAGCGATACGCTTTCATTCCTTCAAAAATTGCCTGTCCATAATGAATAGACATCATCGCAGGTTGATAAGACAGCGGACCATATGGTTGAATTTGGACAGATTTCCAGGCTCCGTCTGCATATTCAGCGACAAGCATATGATCAGCAAAAGTGCGGCCAAAAGCCAAATTGTCAAAATCAACCTCGCTCAAGCGAGATGTAGGCGTTTTTTGAATGGTAATTTGCATAGGTTTTTGTTTCTACTTGCCGGAATTCCATGGTATCTCGGAGATATCCAATGAATGATGTAAATAACGGCACATCATAAATAAGTAATCTGATAATCTATTCAAATAGGCGATCGCTGTCGCATAATCTTCTTTTTCTTCTTCCTGTACCCAGCGAATCAGGCTACGTTCCGCTCGGCGACAAACGGTACGTGTAATTTGGGCAGCAGCGATAATCGGATGTCCTCCCGGTAAAATAAAAAAGCGCATAGGTGCTATTTTACCATCTATTTCATCAATCATTTTCTCAATTGCCACGATATCGTGCAATGAAATAAGCTTCATGTTACCTAAATATTCTTTCGAATCGCTGGCAACATGTGCACCCAAAACAAATAAGCTGGATTGAATGGACTGCAAATATTCCGCTAGATGCGGCTCCATTTGACAAACTAATGCACCAATATGGCAATTCAGTTCATCAATATCCCCGATCGCATCCATGCGAACATTTGATTTCGACACTCCTTTACCATCCGCTAAGCGGGTAAATCCACCATCTCCATTCTTCGTATAGATTGCCATTTTCTAGGGGTTATTCACAAAAATAATAGAAATAAAGATTAGGTCGGTATGATTTTCAAAACTAATTTTGTGCACATTTTAATCAACTATGTCGATAGACCATTTTGCATCCCGAGTTTGGCGAATTTTGTCCATGGTAGCGTTCGGAGTTTCTTTGTTATTTATTTACAGAGGCCTTCCTGATCCGACTGCTGTGCATTTTGGTGAAACAGGGAGAGGCGATGGATTTTTACCCAAGGAGGAAGTGTTTTACTTAGTAGCAGGTATCATCACTTTACTTAATGTTTTAACCCTTTTGTTAATCAAGGCAATAGATAAAATTCCCTTATCTAAATGGGGAGAAATCCTTCCTGTTTTTGCAGAAAAAGGAAATGATACCATCAAAAACACGTTTATTAATTGGCTACATTTCTTTCCAGCACTTATCAATACGTACTTAATATTAGTAATGAGAGCGCTTTTAATGCTGAATGACGAAAGAACATACCAAACCGATTATAGTTACATTCCTTCTTTGGGTGTCGTATTCCTATTAATTTGGTTGATTTACTTACCCGTTCGATTATTTGCAAGTCCTAAATTCATAGAGGAATTATGAGTAATCAAATGCCGAATATTTTCATTCAGGCCTTTGATTACCCCTTACCTGAATCGAAAATCGCCCAATTTCCTTTAGCTAATCGTCATGATTCTAAATTGTTGGTCTATCAAGATGGCTTGATCAAACATGAAGCTTTTCGACAATTAGCGGATCAGCTCCCGAAAAATGCCTTATTAGTATTCAATAATACCAAAGTAATCCCCGCTCGAATTCCGCTATTTAAAGAGAATGGTGTGGCGATTGAGCTCTTTTTATTACACCCCATATCCGACTCTGCTCCAACAGAACAGTTGATGGAAGTTAAAGGTGAAACTGCTTGGGAATGTTTAGTCGGAAATAAAAAGCGCTGGAAAGAAGGTGATCTATTACAAAAAGGGGATTTGTCTTTCTCTTGGATTGATCGGGAGCAAAATCACATTCGAATAAGTTGGGACACGGATAAGAGTTTTGCCCAGATTTTGGAAGAAATAGGTAAGATACCGCTTCCTCCTTACATGGAGAGAGAGGCTCAAGTATCAGATGCTGAACGTTACCAAACTTTATTCTCCGAAAAGCAAGGTGCCGTGGCCGCTCCTACCGCTAGCTTACATTTCTCCGAGGAAGTTATAGCAGATATCGATCGATTAGAGATTCAAAAAGCTTACCTCACTTTACATGTGGGAGCAGGTACATTTTTACCTGTAAAAGAAGAGGATGTGAGTAAACATCAGATGCACCGGGAACAAATCGTCTTTACTCCCGAGTTAATAAAGACACTTCTACAACACATCGGGCCTTTTATTCCGGTGGGAACAACTTCGCTTCGTGCCTTGGAAAGTTTGTATTGGAGTGGGGTTTGGTTATTAGAAAACAAGCCTTTGGAAAACGGCTTACTTATATTATCAAAAGAATTCGCTTATGAAGCGCGCGACAGGAATTATTCCAATCAAGAATCGTTGAATGCAGTATTGTCCTATTTGAAAGATAACGATAGAAACTATTGGGTCGCTGAAACGGAATTATTAATTATGCCAGGTTATCAGCTTCGCTTCTGTGATGCCATTATTACAAATTTTCACCAACCTAAATCCACCTTACTAGTCTTAATTGCCACTTTAATTGGGGAGGATTGGAAGAAAGTTTACGAATCCGCATTATCGAACGAGTACCGCTTCCTGAGCTATGGTGATTCGTCTCTATTATTTATAAAGCAGGATATTTAGTATTTTTGCAAAAAGCAATCAGTTATGACAAATTTCATTGAAGAATTACGTTGGAGAGGGATGTTACACGATATGATTCCTGGTTTAGAGGATCAGTTAGCCAAAGAAATGACGGTGGCTTATATCGGTTTCGATCCTACTGCACCGAGTCTTCACATTGGAAATTTAGCCGCGATTATGCTCTTGAAGCATTTTCAACTAGCTGGTCATAAGCCGATTGCCTTAGTAGGGGGTGCCACAGGAATGATAGGCGACCCATCGGGTAAAGCGGCAGAACGTGATTTTCTTTCAGAAGATACGCTTAGGGCAAATCAAGTCGGTATCCAAGCTCAATTAGAGAAATTCCTGGAATTCCACAGCGGGGCTAATTCAGCTGAATTAGTTAATAATTACGATTGGTTTAAAGAATTTAGCTTCCTAGGTTTCCTACGTGAAGCGGGTAAATTCTTGACCGTTAATTATATGATGTCCAAAGATTCAGTTAAGAAACGCCTAGAAACCGGCATTTCCTTTACTGAATTCTCGTATCAATTATTACAAGGGTACGATTTCTATCATTTATATAAGACCAAAAATGTACGTCTTCAAATGGGTGGTTCTGATCAGTGGGGAAATATCACCACAGGAACAGAAATCATCCGCCGCAAAGAAGGGCATGATGAAGACGCAACAGAACGCGCAGCTTTCGCCTTAACCACTCCTTTAGTAACAAAGGCGGACGGGACGAAGTTTGGGAAGTCTGAGTCTGGCAATGTTTGGCTAGATGCTTCCAAAACATCCCCATTCGCATTCTACCAATTTTGGTTAAATGCGGCTGATGCTGACGTTCCCCGTTTAATCCGCGTATTTACTTTATATACTAAGGACCAAATCGAAGTGATGGAACGCGCTCATGCAGAAGAACCGCATTTACGTATTCTTCAAAAAGCAATAGCTGAAGAAGTTACCACACGCGTTCACGGCGCAGAAGTTTGTGCCTTAGTGATTGAAGCGTCTACCCTACTCTTTTCTAAGGACGCAGTAGAGCTTTTAAGTAACGCCTCTGATGCATTAATTGCGCAACTGCCGGTTTACGAAGTATCTTCTGCTTTATTATCTGAATGCCAAAACTTAACCGACCTCATCAGCGTAGGAACAGAAAACTTAATTTGTTCCTCCAAAGGTGAAGCTAGAAAAGCGATCCAAGGCAACGCCATCAGTGTAAACAAGGTTAAAATTACAGACCCTGCCACTCCACTTAATTTCGATAAAATCAAAGGTCAATTCCTGTTAATCGGAAACGGAAAGCAGAAAAATTATATTTTATCCTTCAAATAGTCTAGGATTCTTCCACTGCAAGAAAAAAAACAAAAAAATTAGAGTGCAGGTTTGTAGATTATAAATTAATCCTACATCTTTGCACTCCCAATCGCTAGGAACAGACGGTTTCTAGGGCAAGACTGAGAGTAGATTAGGTGATTAAGTTCACGACAGAGCGGGTTGCTTTGGAGGATTTATTTCGAGGTAGAAGAGTTCTTTGACGTGTTGATAAAAATAAAGAAGAGATACTGTGTTTAAATCACAGTGTCGAAATAGTAGCATTCAAGACAAGGATAATGACAATTTTCTTATATTAATAAGAGCAGTCAAACATCCAAAGATTATTTACAATGGAGAGT
>JBEBDF010000023.1:0-28598 GCA_041157105.1 Bacteroidota bacterium
CTTACAGTGTATTGCTTTACTATAACTATACTCCTATCCCGAATCCGGAGGAGTACCGTGTAAAACATCACCTATTTTGTATTGAGAATAACCTGTTAGGGCGCGTAATTGTGGCTGCTGAAGGTTTGAATGGAACCGTTTCTGGGCTTAAAGCGGATTGCGTTGCCTATATGAAGTGGTTAGAGAATGATCCCATTTTTGCGGGGACTGATTTTGATTTTAAAGTCGATTCTCACGAAGAGCATACTTTTAACAAGTTACATGTACGTGTTAAGAATGAAATTGTTCATTCTGATCTAGGGGTTGATCCTCGTGTTAGAACTGGAAAACACTTAAAGCCGAAAGAATTCAAGCAATTATTGAAGAATGATCCAGATGTCGTTTTAGTCGATATGCGTTCGAATTATGAGCATGAATTGGGTCGTTTTAAAGGGGCGTATACCTTTGACATGGAGAATTTGCGGGATTTACCTGACCATGTGCAGGAAATTGAACATTTGAAAAATAAAAAGGTCATTACCTACTGTACGGGAGGAATTAAGTGTGAAAAAGCATCTGCTTATCTAATCGAAAAAGGATTTAAAGATGTATATCAATTGCACGGTGGCATCATTAAGTACGGATTAGAGGAAGGGGGAGAAGATTTTGATGGTTCTTGCTACGTGTTTGATAACCGGGTCGCGACAGTTGTAAATTCGGTTAATCCAGAGGTAGTTTCTAAATGCCATGTTTGCCAAACAAAATCGGATCACATGGTCAATTGTGCAAATCCTGAATGCAATGAGCATCTAGCGATTTGTCCCTCCTGCTTAAAAGAAATGGAGGGGGCTTGCTCACAGGAATGCAAAGTTCATCCGCGTAAGCGTCCATACAATGAGAAGGGTTATTATTCCAAAAACTCAGTAGGCTACTCTCCTGAATTAGGATTCAAGTCCTTTAAAAGGACAGAAAAGATAGAAAAACAGAAAAAGGCTCAGTTATGAGACTTTTTTCTTTTTGGCCAAATTCTCCTGTACTCTAAATAAAGTAATCTCTTTAATGAGTTCTAAAGGCATAGGCGAATGGTAGGGGAATTTGATCGCCCCCTTAGAGCCTTCAAAAGGAGCTAATTCTTGTACGAAATTCTTGATGCCGCTAGGCGTCGGATAAAAGCCTAAATGGTTATTCCATGCAGCAAAGTGAATCAAATTCCCATTTAATTTAAAGGTAGGCATGCCATAAGACATGGTTTCCTCAGTACCCTCAGGAACGACCGAGCGGATGGCATCACGCACTTCTATTAAAATCTTTTGTGTTGATTCCGGAAAAGTCTTGATGTATTCATTCATGGATATTAAGCTAATTGACGGTGTCTAGCAAACAAAAATAAAGGGAATGCAAAGGCAAATCCAATTAAAACGGTGGCTAATAAATAAAGATACAGGTATTTGATTTTAATACGCAATCCCTCTACCAGTATAAAAAAGGTACCCGTTATGGCCCCCGTCCAAAAATCACAACTCAAACTTTTTGCATAAGGGTTTGATGTCCAAGTACTTTGGACAAAATCAACTACATTAAAATTCCCATTGTTTAGCATCATGCCTTCATAGACATAGTAAAAGGTGATACTTCCTCCTATTAAAGAGAGAAATAGATAGAAATAGTGCGCATTCTTCATATGATTGATTTTATGGTGATTATTTTTCCTCTCATTTTGACGCTCTCCCCTACTTTTTTTCCTTTTAACTCAGCGCCTAGTGGAGATTCGATGGAAATAGCATAAATGGCATCCGTTTTACCATATCCAATAGAGATATAATACGTTTCTTGATCTGTCTCCACTAAACTACCTTCTGCTACAACAGAGGATGAGGGTAAATTAGCTAGTCGATCTAGCCTGTTTAAAGAATAGAGTGTATTGTCTACCAAAGCACTCAGCTTATCCATCTCCCTTTGCATCATTTCGCGACCCGTTTCAAATTTATCGCCTGCACTACTTTTCGTATCTGAATCGCGGGATTCTTTGGCCAAAACATATTCTCTTTGCGCTTCTTCAAGTGTTTTCTCTAGAATTGAACGAAGATTCGCATGTATTTCGGATTTTTTACTTTTCATGTAAGGTTAATTACATTGGAAAATTATCAATAAATTTGCGCATGACCTATTTCTCTCCCACCGACTTAATTATTAATGCAGACGGTAGTTCGTATCATTTGAATTTGCGACCAGATCAAATCCCTGAAACCTTAATTTTAGTGGGAGATCCAGAACGCGTTTCCAAGGTGTCTCAGTATTTTGATGAAGTGACTGAAATAGTGCATAAACGGGAATTTGTAACGCATTTGGGTACTTTAAAGGGGAAGCGAATCGCTGTATTATCAAGTGGAATAGGCGCGGATAATGTGGAGATTGTGATGAATGAGCTGGATGCCTTGGTGAATATTGATTTCCAAACTCGTCTCGAGAAAGAAGTAAAAAGAACCTTGAATTTAATTCGAATAGGCACCTCTGGAAGTATTCAAGCTCACATTCCGGTGGACTCCATTTTAATTTCAAAAGCCGCTATTGGATTCGATAATCTGGCACAGTTTTATGGTTTTGAGTCTGATAAATCTATTTCAGCTGATTCTTTGCAACAATGGACACAAGCCATTGATTATCCTCTGCCCTTATATGGGGCGAAAGCAAGTGCTCATTTGCTAGAAAAATTCAAGCCATTAAATGCCTTTGAAGGAATTACTTTAACGGCACCTGGCTTTTATGCGCCACAGGGTAGGACTATCCGCGGGCATTCCATCAGGCCAGATTTTCTACAAAAGGTAGCTGGGGCTAAATTGGAAGGTCAAGAAATGACTAATATCGAAATGGAAACTGCGGCCTATTATGCCTTTGCTGGAGCCATGGGGCATGAAATGATTTCCTTGAATGCCTTATTAGCGAATCGAATCACGAATGAATTTTCGAAAGATCCTGAGGGACAAATCATGTCCTTGATAGAAAAAGCTATAGCGTTAATCGCATAACGTAATCATCCATTACGTAGCCATTGCCTATATCTAGAATCATCTCCCTGTCTTTTGTGAAGCCTTTTTTGAGGTAAAAATCCACCGCAGAATTATATTTATTTACATTCAGGATAATCGATTCTAAGCCTAAGGCACGAGCCTGATTACTAATTTCGTTGATAATAAAAGTGCCGGCACCTTTTTGCTTCAGCGATGGTCGTAAATACAGTTTGTGTAATTTTCCCTCGGTCTCAGTTAGCTGTTCAAAAGCACAATACCCAATCGCAACGCCATCTACTTCTATTATAGAGAAATGTTCGATTTGTGAGCTAATTAATTCCGTATTATACATCATTGGAATCATGTATAAGGTCTGCTCTTCGGTTAAAATATGGCCGTAAGTAGGTCTCCAGGCTTCCTCCGCAATTTCTTGAATGGTGGGAATATCTTCGAGCGTGGCTTTGCGTAAAATCATGCCCAAAATTTGTAAATTGCGATCAAAATAGCAAAAATGAAGCCACTTATTCTCATCGCAAACGACGATTCTATCTATTCCAAAGGCATTCGTGTCCTCACTGAAATTATGTCCGAGATGGGCGAAGTGGTGGTCGTTGCGCCAGATACGCATCAATCTGGTATGGGCCATGCCATCACATTAGGCGAACCGCTTCGCGTGGTGAAGACGAATGATTTTGGGGATCATATTCAATCCTATAAGTGTTCTGGAACACCCGCTGATTGTGTGAAGATCGGAAAACACCAAATCTTGAAAGACCGCAAAATTGATTTAGTCGTTTCTGGCATAAATCATGGATCTAATGCATCTATTGCAGTTTTATATTCTGGTACGATGTCAGCTGCCATCGAGGCTGCTATGGAAGGAATTCCGGCGATTGGTTTCTCTTTGTGCGACTTTGCGGCGGATGCGAATTTCTCGCATTGCCACGATTACATTATCAAGATTTGCCAACAAGTTTTAGTGCACGGCTTGCCTAAAGGTTTGACCTTGAACGTGAATTTTCCTGCGCATTCTTCAATGCCTTTGCAAGGGGTTAAGGTGGTAAAACAAGCGAATGCGATCTTTAGAGAGCGTTTTGAAGAACGTAAAGATCCTTATGGAAAGCCCTATTATTGGATGGATGGGGATTTACACAATGAGGATTTGAATAACAATACCGATTTAGATGCGCTAGCTGAAAACTACGTGAGTATTGTTCCCGTCAAATACGATTTAACGGATTATGATGAGTTAAAGCAGATGCAGAGCTGGGATCTTTAATAAGGATAAAACACTCAAAGCATCTGTTATGGAGCCATTTTTCGCCATTTCAATCGCTTCACTGAGCGGCAATCTTCGTATTTTTAACTGCTCCGTTTCTTCTGGGCAGGCTTGTTGTTGAACGAGGTTTTGGGCTACATACATCACCGCTTTTTCATCACTCACTGAATTGGACAAGTAGACCTCCCCTAGTTGTGTCCACTCTGATGCTACTAGGCCCGTTTCTTCGAGTAATTCACGTTTAGCAGCCTCTAAAGTAGATTCCCCCGCTTCGATGGAACATCCACCTTCAGGAACTTCCCAAGAATATTCGTTTAAGGTATAACGATATTGCCCCACTAAATAGGTAAATCCCTCCGAATCAATCGGAACAATCGAAATAGCGGTGTTTTTAAAGTGCACTTTACCATAAATCCCTGGATTACCAGCGGGATTTACCACTTCGTGATGTTCTACTTTTATCCACGCATTCTCGTAGGCCGTTTGTTGGCTAATCGTTTTCCAGGGATTGATTTCCTTTTCCATCCGGTAAAAATACTATCTTTGTCCTAATGAAACAGCGGCTTGTCCTTCTTTCTTTTGTCGTTTCGGTACTGATTATGGTAGCGAAATTTTCCGTTTATTATGCAAGTGGGTCGACGACCTTATTGACGGACGCATTAGAATCGATTATCAATGTGGTAGCTGCCTGTTTTGCTTATTATTCGATTTATTTAGCCTCTTTGCCAAAGGATTTAAATCATCCTTATGGGCATGGTAAAATTGAATTTTTTGCCTCTGGACTCGAGGGAGTGCTTATTTTATTAGCTGCTGCCTATATTTTTCTACATGCGTCTCAGCATTTATATGCCTCGCCTGAACTGAAAAGTTTAGACGTAGGTATGGCGGTCTCTTTCGTATCAGCCGGTATTAATGGCTTACTCGGTTATTTTTTAGTCCAAAAAGGTCGCTCCACCCACTCCCCTGCGTTGATTGCAGATGGCAAACACCTAAGATTAGATGCCTATAATGGTATTTTAGTGGTTGCTGCTTTGGCACTGACTTATTTTACGAATTGGTATTGGGTGGATTCAATCGCCTCCTTCTTATTTGCCGGGTTTATGTGTTGGCAGGGAATTCATTTGATTCGCGAGTCGGTGGCAGCCTTAATGGATGAAACGAATCCTGCTTTATTCCAAAAAGTGACTGACTGGGTCGTATCCAATAAAAAAGAAGAATGGATTGATTTACACAATCTGCGTGTACAACAATATGGGGGTGATTTGCACATTGATTGTCATTTGACACTTCCTCGGTACTGGGATTTACAGAGAACACATGAAGAAATTCATGCTTTTGAACAAATGTTAGGGGAATTACAAGCAACCCACGTGGAGATATTCGTCCACGCGGATCCTTGTCTTGATGAGTGTTGTAGTCACTGTTCTATCGCGGATTGTGCGATTAGAAAGACTGCTTTTTCGAAGAATATTGAATGGAATCAGATGAATTTGGCCTTAAACCAAAAACATTTCAACGAAACCTTAGCTAGTTCTTAAAGAACCGATTCCGCCATCTACCCCGATGATTTGACCTGTAATCCACGAATTAGCTGGATTTAACAAGAAGGAAGCTAGATTAGCTACATCCTCTGATTGTCCCACACGTCCTAGTGGATGCCTTTTCCCACCTGCTTCGATTTTCTCTGGTGAGTTTAACAAAGCCCCGGCTAATGGAGTATTCGTTAAAGAAGGTGCAATAGCATTCACTCGAATTTTATTAGCCGATAATTCAGCCGCTAAAGAACGGGTTAATCCTTCGATCGCTCCTTTTGAACTGGCAATAGAAGCATGGAAGCCCATCCCTGTTTGAACAGCAACTGTGCTAAAAAGTACAATAGAGGAAGTAGAGGCTTGTTTCAAGGAAGGTAATAAAGCCTGAATAACACGAACAGCTCCAAGAAAGTTGATTTGGAAATCTTTTTCAAAATCAGCCGAGGTCAATCGATGAAATGGCTTTAAGTTAATGCTTCCAGGACAATACGCGATTCCGTCGATAGGGCCTGTAATAGAGGCAAATGATGAATCGTCAGAATTTAAAGCATCCCAAGTATAATTTTCTACGCCCGTTAAAGCAGATGGATTTCTTGAAAAATTGACTACTTCGTGTCCTGCTGAAAGCAAGGAAGATGCGAGTGACTCGCCAATACCTTGGCTAGCCCCTACGATAACGTATTTTCCCATGATTAACCTTGGATAGATTGTAAAAACTCTCTTTTTGTTGCGTCCTCTTGAAATTTACCTCCGTAGTAAGAAGTAATGGTGGAGGTAGCCTCATCTTTTACGCCTCTAGAGGAAACACACAGGTGTTTTGCATCAATGAAAACAGCCACATGATCCGTTTTTAACACTCTTTGTAGGTGCTTGGCGATTTGCATCGTTAGGCGCTCCTGAACTTGAGGTCTTTTGGCATAATACTGAACAATTCGATTTAATTTCGAAAGCCCGATTACTTGACCAGATGAGATATAGGCAATATGCGTCTTTCCTACGATAGGAACGAAATGGTGTTCGCAGTTAGAATAGAAAGAAATATTTTTCTCTACTAACATTTCGTAATAGCCATATTTGTTTTCAAACAAGGCTACCTTCGGCTCATTTGCTGGATTTAAACCACTAAAGATCTCCTCAATGTACATTTTAGCGACACGCTTAGGAGTGCCTCGCAAAGAGTCATCCGTCAGGTCTAAACCTAATGTTAACATGATCTCACGGAAGTGAGACTCAATAATGGCTATTTTTTCCGAATCAGAAAGATCAAAAGCATCCTCCCTCATCGGTGTCTCGATAGAGGTGGCTACATGATTATCTCCTATTTCCTCGTCTGTTAACAAGAAACGGTCGGTATCAATTAGCAGGGAATTCAACGAAATTTCTTTCTGTTTCATACAATCTAATTTTTAAATCTAATTTAGAAGGGAGTTTAGCCCTCAATTTGTTATATATAACGATAACGATATTTTCTGCAGAAGGATTTAAATCAGCGAATTCAGGTACGTCAAGATTTAAATTCTTGTGATCAAATTTTTTGCAAACTTCTGTTTGCGCTAAATTGGATAAAAATTTCGTATCAATTACATAACCCGTTTCAGGGTCAATTGTTCCGGTAACCTGAATAATTAATTCATAATTATGTCCGTGGTAGTTCGGATTGTTGCATAAACCGAAAATTTCTTTGTTTTTCTCTGCTGTCCAAAGTGGATTGTGCAAACGGTGAGCAGCGTTGAAATGCTCTTTTCGGAATACGCTAACGCGCGGGGCTTCAGTCATTTTTTCTAAATTCTTATAAAATTAAAGTATTTTCCTTAATTTTCATCTTTATTAACCTATTGTTAACCTATGAAAAGAAGGAAATTTATATCTGATTCCTTAGTGTACACCTCTGGCACTGCTTTGTTTCCCACTTTCTTGAGTCATACACCTAAAGAACAAACGAAAGTACGTTTAGGTTTTATTGGTGTGGGATTAAGAGGTCAAAATCACCTCGAAATGGCGATGTATCGTCCAGATGTTGAAGTGGTAGCTATCTGTGATATTGATCCCAAAGCAATAGATATCGCTTTGAAGATGGTTTCAGGCAAGGGTCGACCTGCCCCCGCCGTTTATGGAAAGACGGAAAAAGATTTTGAAAACTTAGCTAAACGCACCGATATCGATGGCGTGGTTATCGCCACTCCTTGGGAATGGCACGTTCCTATGGCCTTGGAAGTCATGAAGCAAGGTAAATATGCCGGTGTGGAAGTTTCCGCGACCGTTACCTTGAAAGAATCGTGGGATCTTGTGAATATGTACGAGAAAACAGGTTCTCATTGCATGATTTTAGAGAATGTATGTTATCGTCGGGATGTCTTGGCGACTTTAAATATGGTTCGTCAGGGCATGTTTGGTACATTAAATCATGTTCAATGTGGTTACCAGCATGATTTACGCGAGGTGAAATTTAATGATGGCAAGAATGCTTATGGAGGTGGAGTGGAATTTGGGGAGAAGGGTTTTTCCGAGGCCAAATGGCGTACCCAGCATTCTGTCGATCGCAATGGTGATTTATATCCTACACATGGTCTAGGACCAGTTGCGGAGATGTTAAATATCAATAGAGGAAATCAATTTGCTTATTTAACATCCATGGCTACTCCTGCTTTGGGACTTCATAATTACATTGTTGAAAAAGGCGGGGCTGATCATCCGAATGCGAAAGTGA
Source organism: Bacteroidota bacterium (assembly GCA_041157105.1). Lineage (GTDB taxonomy): Bacteria > Bacteroidota > Bacteroidia > Cytophagales > Spirosomataceae > Aquirufa. The sequence goes on from JBEBDF010000023.1 coordinate 8,506, forward strand.
ATTTCAAATGCGGTGATATCGTCCAAACAATGATCAAATGTGTGAATGGTGAAACGATTCTCATTACGCATGATACGAATTCTCCGCGCCCTTATTCGCTCGGTTTCCGCGTTCAAGGAACGAAGGGTTTATGGATGGAAGATAATAGATCCATTTATTTAGAAGGTGTTTCGGCCAAGGCTCATCGTTGGGAAGAAGCTAAACCTTATTTAGAGAAATATGATCACCCTTTATGGAAAACGCATGCAGCTGACGCAGAAAATGCAGGTCATGGTGGCATCGATTATTTCGTTTTACGTGCCTTTATTGAGGCTATCAAGGCAAAGGTAGCTCCTCCAATTGATGTGTATGACGCAGCCGCTTGGTCTGCTATCGCTCCGCTTTCAGAAGAATCTATTAAGAAAGGCTCCGCTCCTATTCAAATCCCTGATTTCACGCGGGGTAAATGGAAAACAAATCAACCTATTTTTGCTTTAAACGATCAATATTAAACCTTATGAACCAATCTAAAAACGTAAACGGACCATTATTAATAATTGGTATTCTTTTCTTTGTCTTCGGTTTTGTGACCTGGGTGAATTCGGTTTTAATCGCCTTTTTTAAGGATGCATTTCAATTAAATAATTTTGATTCACTCCTTGTCGCTTTCGCCTTCTTTATTTCGTATTTCGTGATGGCCATCCCTTCCTCTTGGGTTTTGGCAAAAACTGGGTTTAAGAAAGGAATGTCACTAGGACTTTTAGCGATGGCGGTAGGTACTTTATTGTTTATTCCTGCAGCTCAAATGGCAAATTACCCTATGTTCTTGTTTGGATTATTCGTCATTGGCACTGGTTTAGCTTTGTTACAAACGGCTTCTAACCCTTATGTGACCATTTTAGGTCCAGCAGAATCTGCAGCCCAAAGAATCTCCGTCATGGGTATTTGTAATAAAGTGGCGGGTATTTTAAGTCAATTTATTTTTGGGGGCTTGTTCCTCTCCAGTGCAGTGGCGGGTGTTTCAAAATTAGATATCGTGATCATGCCTTATGGTATCATGACAGCGGTTTTAATTCTTTTAGCCGTGTGGGTATGGTTTTCATCACTACCTGAAGTGGAAGCGGAGGAAACGGTTGAGGAAGCTAGTCATGCAAAATCAAGTGTTTGGGCTTATCCAAGTTTAGTGTTAGGATTAATAGCTTTCTTCGTTTATGTAGGTGTTGAAGTGATAGCAGGTGATACGATTATCAATTATGGTGTATCACAAGGATTTAGCCAGGACGTGGCAAAAAGCTTTACTACCTATACTTTATACGGAATGTTAGCGGGTTATGTAGTGGGGATCTTTTTTATTCCTAAATACCTATCTCAACAAAAAGCCTTGAACTATTCTGCTATTTTAGGGGTGTTATTTTCGATAGGTGCGTTAAGCTTTACTGGTTTTATTTCCGTTTTGTGTTTGGCCTTATTAGGACTTGCAAATGCATTAATGTGGCCTGCCATGTGGCCTTTAGCGATTAATGGATTAGGTAAATTCACTAAAATTGGATCTGCCTTAATTATCATGATGATTTCCGGAGGCGCATTGATGCCGTTATTGTATGGAAAGATTGCAGATCAAATCGGTAATACACAGTCAGCCTATGCGATTTTGATTCCTTGCTATTTATTTATCTATTATTATGCAACAATTGGTCACAAAAAGAGTTCATGGTAGTAGAATTGCCTATTTTTGCGTTTTAATTTAGTTATGTCTACACCTTCCTTGTTTACGGACCCTCTAATTGCAGACGGAAATAAATATGCGTCCTCTCTTTATGCATATGAGAGAAGGCGAACTATTCCTGTTCAAATAGGTGATTTACATTTAGGCTCTGATTTTCCAATTCGAGTTCAGTCTATGACGACGGTAGACACGATGGATACCCTGGGCTCAATCGAACAAGCTATTCGCATGATCGATGCAGGTTGTGAATTAGTTCGTATTACAGCTCCATCGGTTAAAGAGGCCCAAAATCTTGAGAATATACGCAAAGGATTACGCGAGCGTGGGTATACAACTCCCTTGGTGGCTGATATTCACTTTACGCCCAATGCCGCTGAATTAGCTGCCAGAATCGTCGAAAAGGTGCGTATCAATCCGGGAAATTATGCAGATAAGAAGCGTTTTGAGACCATAGATTATACGGATGCTTCTTATGCGTCGGAATTAGAGCGTATTCGGGATAAATTTTTGCCTTTGGTGAAGATTTGCAAGGAATATGGAACGGCAATGCGTATCGGTACCAATCATGGTTCCTTATCAGATCGAATTTTAAGTCGCTATGGAGATACACCAAATGGCATGGTGGAGTCAGCTTTAGAATTCTTACGCATTTGCGAGGATGAAAACTATTTTAACATCGTGCTTTCGATGAAATCATCGAATACACAGGTAATGGTGGAAGCGTATCGATTATTGAGTAAAAAATTAAAAGACGGCGGATTTAAAGATTATCCAATGCACCTAGGTGTGACGGAAGCTGGTGAAGGTGAAGATGGGCGAATTAAGTCTGCAGTGGGGATAGGAACTCTATTAGAAGATGGTTTAGGAGACACGATTCGGGTTTCTTTAACGGAAGATCCAGAGTTTGAAATACCGGTGGCTCAAGATTTAGTTCGTCGCTATGATATGCGCGCTTCTTCTCAAGACCCTATTTCGGCTTTTGCGGGTCATTCGGTTACTTTTGACTCCCCTATTCATTCCTTTGCCCATTCTCGCAGAAAGACATCGGAGATTTTCTCCATTGGTGGTCATCAAGTACCTAGAGTGATTGCTGATTTTTCTAACCGAGCTTCCATTTCGATAGCTGATTTGAAAGCGATAGGACATTTTTATTTACCGGAGCCAGATAAATGGGCGATGAATGATTTAGGGGCTGATTTTATCTACACAGGTAAGCAGTCTTTGGATTTTATGTTGCCTAATGGTTTACGCCAAATTCAAGATGCCTCCGTTTATCATCCTTCAGATTTCGTTTATCCGTTGTTTAGCTATGCCGAATACCAAATTGCTTCGTTGAAACATCCGGTATTAAATTTTGTATCGGTGGATGCAGCTGAACTTTTAGAGGGTTCTGACGGGTTTGATTCTACTTGCGTGATTGTTTTACATTCTACGAATGCACATCAAATGCCTGCGATTCGACGAGCTTTCTTTCATTTGATAGAGAAAGGTATAAGTAATCCGGTAATAATCCACCTCAACTACGGCTCCATTTCAGACGATCAATTCCAATTGTTTGCCCCTACAGATGGCGGAGCCTTGTTTATTGATGGTTTAGGTGATGGATTAATGCTGAGTATAAAGCATTCTAAGAATAAAGAAGCTTTATGTAATTCGACGAATTTTGGGACGTTGCAAGCGAGTAGAATGCGGATTTCGAAAACGGAGTACATTTCTTGTCCTTCTTGCGGTCGCACCCTATTTGATTTACAGGAAACGACCGCTATGATTCGCCAAAAAACAGATCACCTAAAAGGAATCAAAATAGGTATAATGGGCTGCATTGTTAATGGTCCGGGTGAGATGGCAGATGCAGATTATGGATATGTAGGTATTGGGAAAGATAAGATTGCGCTCTACAAAGGGCAAGAAGTAGTGAAAAAGTCTGTTCCTGCAGATTCTGCCGTGGACGAGTTAATCACATTAATTAAGGAACATGGAGATTGGCGCGAGCCCTCTTTAAACGACTAGACTATGAGTAGATTAAGAGAACAATTTCGAGTGGGTGAAGTTTTCACGTATTTCATTCGTGTATTCCAAAAGCCAAAGCCAGGAGCAGCACCCGCTAACTTTAACTTACGCGCCATGCACACGATCAACAAGATTTCGATCTTGATGTTTATCGTTTGTCTGATTGTGATGATTTACCGCGCTTTTCTACGCTAATTATTTAGTTCCGTAAAGACACCAAGATGATTTTGCTTTTTTCAAAGCAGCTGCGTCTTTTGTTTTGCCTTTAACATAATCACATAGAAATTGATTCTCCTTAGGGCCTAAAGCACCAGGCATTGAATTGATTAATTCGTCTATTACTTTCATCGCTTGCGTTGTCTTTCTTTGCTTAAAAAGCATATCAGATTCAACCATCCAGGTTCTGCGATTAATGCTGGCACGATCTAAGCCCGTCTTAGCCATTTGAGTTTTAATCTTCTTTAACCCTGCTTCACCTAATTTAGCGGCCTGTGAGCTGGACAAGGTAATAGAGAATATATTTTCATATACCATGCGAACCACAGAAGGGTCAAAAATAGAGTTATAGTAGTTTAGATTTTGGATAAAATACTCAAAAAGGCGGTTATCATGACTCATCAATGCGACTTGCATCAGATTGAAATTTAACTGAGAACTGTATTGAGCTGGTTTTAATAAGTCGATATACGCGTTCATTGCCTTGATATTGGTTAACGTATCTCCCGTAATCCGTGCATATTGAGCATAATTTATCAACATACCAGGATTCTTCTCCCCAGCAGCTAAACGTTTAGGAAATTGGGACACCTGTTCCGCTGGATTGATAGCTTTTAATGCAATCCCATTCACCATTGATACGGTATTATCTTTCTCACCAAATATCCTGGCTTGCACTATTTTCATCGATTTAGGCTCGAAAAAAACAAAGGTTGGAGTTGCATTTAAAATGATCCCTGCTTGTTTTATAACTAATTGATTGGCTGGATTGCGAATATCTAGTTGGTAATTGATAAAATTTTTATTGTAAACCGCTCCCACTGCTGGTTGTGTAAACACCCCTTTAAACGAACTACAAACGTGGCAATCAGGGGCATAAATCTCCATAAAAAGCAATTTGTTTTGCTTGATTGCTTCACTACGCGCCTCTTGTAAGGAAGAGGCTGAACTGAATTTGATGCCTTGAGAAAGTCCTATAAAAGGTAATAACAGGAGTAGGAGTATATTTTTCATGTTTATTTTATTCCTTTTTCGGCGGCTACGATTTCTTTTTGTAAATGAGATGACAATGTACGGCAAGTAGCTTCCAATTCTTGAGCAAAGAAGTTATCGCCAGTAGCTTGCAACGAAGCGTCTGCCACAGTACCTACTATTTCAATGAAAAATCTTTTCATATCCAAAACTTCCATATCTTTTGTCCAAAGAGGTAAAGTTAAAGTCCCTTTATGGTAAGGATCCCAAGTTGCCACTAAAATAGCTTTTGTCTCCTCAATCCCTTCATTTGGATTATCGGTAGCTGACCAAGAGATTTGCTCTGGGATGTTTTGGTCATCTAATTGTATCTTAAAATTGATTTCAGAATGTTTCATAGCTGTAAAATTAATCGTATTTTCGTATAAATTAAGGAAATTGATGGTTAAGGCTGAAATTATTACCATTGGAGATGAGATTCTATACGGGCAAATCCTGGATACGAATACGCAGTGGATCAGTCTTGAATTAGATAAGTTGGGGATTAAAACCGTACGGAAGTCTTCTGTAGGGGATCAAAAATCAGAAATTTTACAAATCTTAAACGAAGCTGCTCAGCGTGCTGATGTCGTTTTTATTACAGGTGGCTTAGGTCCTACTAAGGATGATTTGACGAAAAAGATTCTAGCGGAATATTTCAATTGTGAATTAGCCATGCATCCTGTTGCTCTAAAAGATGTAACCGAATTCTTTGCAAAACGTGGCCGTGAATTATCCGATATCAATCGGGATCAAGCTTTACTTCCTACCAAGGCTGAATTTATCCGTAATGTGCAGGGTACAGCACCAGGCATGTGGTTTAATGAGAAAGGGGTTATTTGGATTTCGATGCCAGGAGTTCCTTATGAGATGAAAAACATCATGGAACACGAGGTTTTACCTCGCGTAGTGAAACACTTTAAAACACCGGTTATTTTTCACAAGGTTGTTAAAACGGTGGGAATCGGTGAATCCTATCTTTCCGAGTTGATTGAATCATGGGAGTTACAATTGCCAGCACATATTAAACTAGCTTATTTACCTTCCATGGGGATAGTGAAATTGCGTTTAACAGCGGTGGGTGAAGATTTGACGTTGTTGAAGTCGGAGGTGGAAGCAGAGCTAGCGAAAGTCAATCCGCTTATTAAATCCTTTATTTTCGGTTATGAGAAAGATGAATTAGCTGAGGTTGTTGGTCGTTTATTAATCGATCAAAAGGCAACATTGTCTGTTGCTGAAAGTTGTACAGGAGGACATTTGGCACATCAATTCACTCAAATCCCTGGTAGTTCTGCTTATTTCATTGGAGGTATTCTCTCCTATGCTAATCAGGTCAAAATAGATCAATTAGGTGTTTCATCAGAGATTTTAGCCTCAGATGGCGCTGTCTCAGAGGCTTGTATAAGGGCAATGGCATTAGGTGTTCAAAAACGATTAGGAACAACCTATGCTTTAGCTACTTCAGGAATTGCTGGACCGGATGGTGGAACAGAAGAAAAACCGGTAGGAACTCTTTGGATTGCCTTAGCGTATGAGACAGGCGTTATTACTCGAAAATTAACTTTAGGTGGAACACGCATGCAAAATATTTATTTAAGCTCTTTAGCTTGTGTAAATTTGCTGCGTAAATATTTATTAAACGATTTAACCTAGTCCTATGGCCATTACAGAGGTGATTATGCCCAAAATGGGAGAAAGTATCATGGAGGCAACTGTTTTAAATTGGTTAAAACAGCCAGGCGATTATGTTGAGGCGGATGAATTTATCTTGGAGGTAGCAACTGACAAGATTGATACCGAAGTCCCTTCCCCTGTAGCTGGTTATTTGCAAAAGATTTTAGTTCCGGTGGGATCAGTTGCTACGATTGGAAATGCCATTTGTATAATTGATGCAGTTTCAACTGATTCATCCTCTACTTCTGAGGATTATTCATTAGATGAATCCATCAGTAGTTTAATTGATCTTAGCCTTACGCCTACTGAATTAAGCACGGAGAAATCAACGAATCCCTGGATATCTCCCCTGATTAAGCAGATTTGTCAGTCAGAAAACGTATCCCAAAGAGAATTAAATCAGCTCCCTGGTTCTGGACTTGATGGTCGAATTACGAAAAAGGATGTCTTGAATTATATTGCCGTTCGAAATTCAAAGCGAATTATTTCCTCGGGAACTTTGAGTCAAGGGGCTGGAATGCGTTTACCTGGGGATGAAGTGATTGAAATGGATCGCATGCGAAAGATGATTTCTGAGCGCATGTTAGATTCGAAGCGCATTGCTCCACACGTTACCTCTTTTTTAGAAGCCGATGTAACCCATTTGGTGAATTGGCGTGCGAAAGTAAAACAAGCTTTTCAAGATAAATACAATGAGTCTTTAACCTTTACTCCTCTTTTGTTTAAGGCAACAGCGGATGCATTAAAAGACTTTCCAGGCATGCTTATTTCTGTAGAGGGCAATTACATCGTTCAGCACGCGCAAATTAACATTGGAATGGCGGTTGCATTGCCTAATGGCAATTTAATTGTACCTGTTATCCATGAAGTAGATAAAATGTCGTTAGCAGAATTAACCCAGAAGGTGAATGATTTATCTGCGAGAGCTAGAGCCAATAAGTTAAAACCTGCTGATTTAGAAGGAGGAACATTTACTATCTCAAATATTGGCAGCTTTGGCAATTTAATGGGAACCCCTATTATCGTTCAGCCTCAAGTGGGTATTTTAGCTTTTGGGGTTATTGAAAAGAAGCCAGCTGTCATTACAAATGACAAGGGCGAGGATGTAATTGCGATTCGTCAAAAGATGTTTATTTCACACGCTTATGACCATCGTGTGGTAGATGGTTCCTTAGGTGGAGGATTTGTGAAACGAGTTTCAGATTATTTAGAGAAATTTAATAAGGATACACAGATATAAAAAAAGAGCCTCATTCGAGGCTCTTTTCATTTAGTTTAAAACTTAGCGTCATCCGGTTTCACATTCGGACGAATAATTTTCAACCAGGTTAGTAATTTGATTACTGGATAGGTTGGATCAAACTCAAACCATTTTGTAGCAAAATTAACGCGATTAGGTAGTTTGTGGTGATTGTTTTGGAACAACTCTCCCATCATTAATACGTCAAAAATTAAAGAGTTCTTTGAATGGTCGTGATTATCGTAGTTTTGGTAACCATATTTATGACCAGACCAGTTAACAATCGCACCATGTACAGGTCCCATCAAAAAGTGAACCGGTAATAAGAAGAAAAATGCCCAGTGCATATCAAAATACATATATCCTACCACGTACAAAGAGACATAGGCTACTCCCCAACCGATACGAGAAATCCAAGAATCCCCAATCTTTTCGATGGTTTTAGACACAGGATATTGATGCTCAAATCTTTCCTCGATTTTCTGCTTTCTATTTAGCACCGCATTATATATATCTTTCGTTTTCCACATCATGGTGAAAACGTTACTAGAGAACATCGGTGAATGTGGATCCTTCTTCGTATCTGAGAATGCATGGTGCATTCTATGTAATATGGCATAGGCTCTCGGGCTTAAAAACGAAGAACCTTGTGATAAATACGTTAAGAAGTAGAAGAATTTTTCCCAAAACTTACTCATCAAAAACATTTTATGAGCAGAGTAGCGGTGAAGGAAAAAGGTTTGGCTAAACAAAGAAACATACCAATGTATGAAGAAAGCCGGAAGAACTAATTGCATAATAGAAGTAATAGTATAAGTGTTTTAACAAAAGTACGAAGCAAAAGTTTCTAAATTAACCTGCTTCTGCGCAAAATAACTGATTTTAGTCAATATTTAAGATATGCAGGCCATGACAAACAGCAATTCCTGCTGTTTCCGTACGTAAAATAGATTTTCCAAGGCTAAATGGTTTCCATTTATTTTTTTTCAATTCTGCCGATTCTTGTTCTGTAAAGTCACCTTCAGGACCCACAAGTACATGGTAATTTGATCCTTTTGTGGCGGTTTTTGATAAAACACCTACGGGTGGATTCGAAATGAATGCAAACAGCTTCTCATCTCCTTCTTTGGCAACCACCTCCTTAAAGGTATGCAAACCGGTGATTTCAGGTAAATAAAGATTTTTCGATTGCTTTAAAGCCGAAATAGCTGTTTTCTCCAAACGCTGAAGTTTAATCTCCTTTCGTTCTGAGTTTTTGGAGGCAAAGAAATGAATCCCATGTATCCCAAACTCCCCACATTTCTCTACCATCCATTCCATGCGTTCCATTTGTTTCGTGGGGGCCACATATAGATCAATAGTATACGAAGGCTTTGGTTCTGATTCAATCAATTCCAAAGCTCCGAATATTACTTTTTTGCCTTCTATGGCAAAAATTTTAGTGGCAAACTTCGAACCCTGGCCGTCTAACAGGTGGATAACTTCCCCTACTTTTAATCGCAATACCCGTATAGCATGAAAGGATTCCTCTTCAGATAAATAAGAGGAATCCTTTGCATTAGGAGCGTAAAATACGGATATACTCATTTGTTATTCTTCCTCATCCTCGTCCTCATCATCAGAGTTAAAGGTATAAAGCGATGGATCTAAGCTTAACGTGTTGCCATTGAAGTCAGATACGAATTGAGATAACATATTATCATCTAAAGCAGGAACATACAAAGCCGCTTCAATACTAACACCGTAATCAAATTCAGGGTCGATTTCTATATATTCAGCCACCTTGATCTCTTCGTTTTCTTCTAGATCTTCAATTACCTCTAAAATCAACATTTCTACTTCTTCATCCAATTCTTCATTAGGCTCGTAATTCTCATCGCGATTCTCTAGAGGAACATACAATGGATACTGCTGAATGATTTCGCGTTCAGCAGCTTCATATAACAAGCTTGAATAATGTAATTGTAAAGTGCAAACAATGGCATCATATATGACCTCTTGTTTCTCATATTGACCCACAAATTGAATGTGGACCATTTCTCTTTCATTGCCCGAAGGTAAATCTTCATCTAAAATATAGACAAAAGACCGATTCTCAGCTTCACATTGCTTTTTTAAAGAGGCAATTTCTGCAGGATCGAAACCTGGATTGGTGGATGTAGACATGTTTGTTTATTTGATTAACAATAATTCACGGTACTTAGGTAACGGCCACTCATCATCGTCAATAATTAATTCTAATTTATCCACGCTGTAACGAATATCTTCAAAGTAATTTTTCACTTTAGTGCTATACAAAACAGCTCTTTCTTCTAAATCTTCGATGTTATTTGCTTCCTTTCTAGCCTCCGTCATTTCATTCTGTAAACGAACAATCGAAGAAGTGTATTCCGAGATTTTCTTAATCATCTCGATTGTAGGAGCAAAATATTGTGGGTCGATACCGATCTCTTTTTGACCCTTCACATTCTCTACTAATTGAGTTTGGTATTTTAATGATGTCGAAACGATGTGGTTTATCGCCATATCACCTATAACACGAGATTCAATTTGAATCTTCTTTACATAGTTTTCTAATTCAATCTCGTGACGCGCATGCATTTCTTCTTTTGAATAAATACCGTGCTTAGTGAATAATTCGATCGATTCAGGGCGAGCATAAACGGCTAATGCTTCTGGAGTGGTCTTTAAATTAGACAAACCACGACGAGCAGCTTCTTCTACCCACTCATCAGAATAACCATTTCCTTCAAAACGAATATTCTTCGATTCCTTCACATAGCGTTTTAACACTTCCATGATCGCTAATTCCTTCTTTACCCCTTTTTCTAGCACCACTTCCACTTCCTTGCGGAACTTGATTAACTGGTCAGCGACAATGGTGTTCAAAATAGTCATAGGAGCTGCTGAATTAGCAGATGAACCTACTGCACGGAACTCAAATTTGTTACCTGTGAAGGCAAAAGGTGAAGTTCTATTTCGATCTGTATTATCTAAAATTAAAGATGGTATCTTATTGATCCCTAACTTAAGGTACACGTTATCGCCTTTTTCTAATTGAATCTCGTCTAGGCCATCCATATTTTCCATGTCGTCCAAAACTTGGCTCATCGTACTTCCCAAGAAAGCGGATACAATCGCTGGCGGAGCCTCATTAGCACCTAAGCGGTGCTCGTTTCCTGCTGAAGCAATGGATGCACGCAACAAGTCTGCTCTATCATGCACTGCTTTTACCGTATTAACAAAGAAGGTTAAGAAGCGAAGATTCTCTTTAGGTTTAGACGATGGCGCCAATAAATTGATGCCAGTATCTGTCGCCAATGCCCAGTTATTGTGCTTTCCGGATCCGTTGATACCTGCAAATGGCTTTTCGTGGAAAAGCACTTTCAATTTGTGCTTGGAAGCTACTTTGGACATCAAATCCATCAATAAAGCATTGTGATCGCAGGCTAAGTTCGCTTCTTCAAAGGTAGGTGCTACTTCAAATTGTGCAGGAGCTACCTCATTGTGACGAGTTCTAACTGGCATGCCTAATTTAAGCGCTTCGATTTCGAAGTCCACCATGAAGGCATTCACACGGTTTGGAATAGATCCAAAATAATGATCTTCTAATTGTTGTCCTTTCGCCGGAGCGTGACCGAAAACAGTACGTCCCGCCATTACTAAATCTGGGCGCGCATTGAATAAAGCTTCGTCTACAATGAAATACTCTTGCTCAGCTCCTAATGTGGGAATGACTTTGCTGACGTCGCGATTAAAGAATTCTTTAATAACAGCCGTAGCTGCTTTATCCACTAATTCAATTGATTTTAATAAAGGTGTTTTATAATCTAGTGCTTCACCTGTGTAAGAAACGAAGACAGATGGGATACATAAAGTAGCCGTTCCTGCTGCATTTTCCATAATAAAAGCGGGAGATGATGGATCCCAGCCGGTATAACCTCTAGCTTCAAAAGTGGAACGAATTCCTCCATTAGGAAAAGATGAGGCATCGGGTTCTTGTTGAACTAATGCTGAACCTTTAAATTTTTCAACGGCTTTTCCATTGCTTAAATCGATGTCAAAAAAGGAATCGTGTTTTTCAGCTGTAGTTCCAGTTAAAGGTTGAAACCAGTGCGTGTAGTGGGTAGCTCCTTTCGAGATAGCCCATGATTTCATGGCGGCTGCTACTTCATCAGCCGCATCTCGATCTATTTTGGACCCCGTTTGAATAGCGGTATTAATTTTTAAATAAGCTTCAGGAGATAATAAGGATCGCATTACTTCATCATTAAAAGTCATGCTTCCATAATAATCGGAAACTTTTTCTGTCGGGAGTTTAACTGGAGTTCCTGTACGGGATTGAGCTAACTCAAGTGCCTTAAATCTAGTGATTGCCATAAGAAATTTTTATTCGTTAGGTAAAAATAGCGAATTGTGGCGGTAATAAAAATGGTAAAAAAATGAAAAGTGGGATTGATTTTTCCATTTTTAATTTGGATTTTTTGAGTTTTTTCAAAATTGTCGATTGTTTTTACATGATTTTTTGATGTAAACTATTGTTTTTTCTGAAAACTGGTATATTTTTGCTATACGAATTCCTAAAAAAGTATTTTTGTTTCAAAATCAAGTTCAAATATCATGGCTAAATCAAAATTAGAGTACATTTGGTTAGATGGCTACAAGCCAACGCAAAGTTTACGTTCTAAAACTAAAATTGAGAACAATTTTAGCGGGAAATTAGAAGATCTAGATATGTGGTCTTTCGATGGTTCTTCTACTCAACAAGCTGAGGGTGGTTCATCTGACTGTTTATTAAAGCCAGTGTATGTTTGTCCTGATCCAGCTCGACGTGATGGTTATTTAGTGATGTGTGAAGTGTTGAATGCAGATGGAACTCCTCATGAGTCAAATGGTCGTGCGACAATTGATGACGATGATAACGATTTCTGGTTCGGTTTTGAGCAAGAGTATTTCCTTTGGGATCCAGAAACAAATAAGCCTTTAGGTTTTCCAGCAAATGGATATCCTGAGCCTCAAGGGCCATATTATTGTTCGGTAGGTGCAAAAAATGCGTATGGCCGAGAGATTATAGAAGAGCATTTGGACTTATGTATCGATGCAGGTTTAAATATTGAAGGTATTAACGCTGAAGTAGCTGCTGGACAATGGGAATTCCAAATGTTCGCTAAAGGTGCGAAACAAGCTGGTGATGAAATTTGGTTAGGTCGTTATATTTTAGAGCGCTTAGGAGAGAAATACGGTGTAGCAGTAAACTGGCACTGTAAACCACTAGGTGAACTTGACTGGAATGGTTCAGGTATGCACGCTAACTTCTCTAATACGGCTTTACGAACAGCTGGTAACAAAGAAGTTTACGATATAATTTGTCAATCCTTTGCTCCGTTTGTGAAAGAACACATCGAAGTTTATGGTGCAGATAACCATATGCGTTTAACTGGTAAGCACGAAACGGCATCGATTCACGATTTCTCTTATGGAATCTCTGATCGTGGTGCATCGATTCGTATCCCTATCGCAGCTGTAGAAAAAGGATGGAAAGGTTGGTTAGAAGACCGTCGTCCGAACTCAGCGGCAGATCCATATAAAGTGGCTGCACGTATTATCAAGACGGTAAAAACAGCCAAATTATAATACATTTATTAAGCATTTATATACTTTTATAGACAAGATGGCGGGTTTTCCCGCCATTTTTGTTTTACCTTTGCAACCTGATTTCAGGTATGAAAAAAGTCGCTTTTTACACATTAGGATGCAAGCTGAATTTTGCAGAATCTAGTTCGATCGCTCGGTCTCTCGAGCCGATGGGATTTACGCGCGCTGAATTTCAGGATAATCCGGATTTATTCGTGATTAATACCTGTAGCGTGACCGAACAGGCAGATAAGAAGTGTAAGAAAGTGGTTCGGGAGGCGAAAAAAGTCAATCCTGCATCCACTGTTGTCATCATAGGTTGTTATGCTCAGTTAAAACCGGAGGAAATTTCGGCCATTCCGGGCGTAGATTTAGTATTAGGTGCGAATGAAAAGTTCCAATTGCCTGAACTGCTTCCCCCCTATTTAGATCGCGTTTCAGCTGATCTTCCTAAATTAATCGCTTCAGAAATTCGATTCGATTTAGATTACCACGCATCGTATTCAGTGAATGATCGTACGCGCACCTTCTTGAAAGTGCAAGATGGCTGCGATTATCCTTGCTCGTATTGCACGATTCCATTAGCACGTGGTCAGTCTCGTTCAGATACCGTAGAGAAAGTGCTAGCTTTAATAGAAGAGATTTCTGCCAAAGGTGTAAAGGAAATTGTCCTTACTGGAGTGAATATCGGTGATTTTGGTATTCAAAACGGTAAAAGAGTGGAGACTTTCTTTCAATTAGTTCAGGCGATTGAAGAAAAGTCCTCCATTCAACGGTTCCGTATTTCCTCTATCGAGCCTAATTTATTGACTTCTGAGATGATCACGTTTTTAGGTTCGTCGTTGAAGTTTGTTCCGCATTTTCATATACCGCTACAATCTGGATCTAATTCGGTATTGCGTTTGATGAAACGTCGTTACCAGCGTGAATTATACGTGGATCGAGTTTCTTCCATCAAAGAAGTGATGCCGAATGCTTGTATTGGTGTCGATGTTATCGTGGGTCATCCAGGTGAAACACCTGAATTGTTTCTGGAGACTTATGAGTTTTTGAACTCGCTAGATATATCTTATTTACACGTTTTCCCTTATTCTGAGCGTCCTAATACCTATGCGGTAGACATTAAGCCGAAAGTGGATGGGATGCAAAAAGCGGAGCGTTCTAAAATGTTACATATTTTGTCTGACAAAAAACGCCGTGCCTTTTATGAATCTCAAGCGGGATTAAAAGGTCAGGTTTTATTTGAAGAATCAGCTGTGGCGGGAACGATGGAAGGTTTCTCGGAGAATTATATACGCGTAGTGGTTCCTTTTGATCCATTGCAAATTAATACTATTCAAGAAGTAAGGTACAAGGTTGTTAATGAGCATGGGGAGATGAGTGGCGTGGTATTAGAGTAGAGATTATAGAGTATAGATTATAGTGTATAGAGTAGAGATTATAGATGGGGCGCGAGCCCCTTTTTTATTTTACATCTCTACTCTTTACTCTCTTATCTCTACTCTTTTTGTTTTGCGCCAACGGCGCAAAAACAAAAAAGCCGAAAGCTAATAGCCTCCGACTTTTTGATTGAAACAAAACCACAAGAACCATTAATGCGGTCAGCTGTGTGGAATTACTCAGCTAACGACTCATCGTGTTGCGAGATATCCAAACCTAATCTTTCTTCTTCCTCATTTACACGTAACGGAATGATTTTGTCCGTAATAATCAAAAGGATATAAGATAAGCCAAAAGCAAAGGCCGAAACGATGGCTAAGGCTAATAAGTGCTTAAAGAATAACGAAGTTTCTCCATAGAATAAACCTTGCTCAGCAACCGCCGCATTAACGGCAGAAGTCGCGAAGATACCCGTCATTAACATACCTACCATTCCACCTAAACCATGGCAAGGGAATACGTCTAATGTATCATCTAGGTTAGAAGATGCTCTCCAGTGAGCAGCAATGTTAGAGACAATCGCAGCAACCACACCGATGAAGATGGCAACAGGAACAGTTACAAAACCAGATGCTGGAGTAATTGCAACTAAACCTACTACTGCACCGATACAGAAACCTAAGGCAGAAACTTTCTTGCCACGAGTTACATCAAATAAGATCCAAGATAAACCTGCAGCTGCAGCAGCTACGTGAGTTGTTGCGAAAGCGGTTACAGCTAAACCATTAGCTCCTACGGCAGAACCTGCATTGAAACCAAACCAACCGAACCACAATAAACCAGTTCCTAACAATACGTAAGGAATGTTTGCTGGAGGCAAGATGTTAGACTCTACGTGAGACTTGCGACGACGTAAGTACAAAGCTCCTGCTAATGCAGCCCAACCAGCTGACATGTGAACAACGGTACCACCTGCAAAATCCAACACACCTAGGTTGAATAAAAATCCATCTGGGTGCCATGTCCAGTGAGCTAAAGGAGCATAAACTACCACACAGAAAAGAACCATGAATAATACAAAGGCACGGAAATTAATACGCTCAGCTAATGCACCAGAGATAAGCGCTGGAGTGATAACGGCGAACTTCATTTGGAAAAAAGCAAATAAAGCGAAAGGAATAGTGAACTTTAATTGATCAGCTGAACCTAAAGATAATTTATGATCAAAAACGCCATTGAACATGAAGAATGTTCTAGGATCTCCAATCCAGCCTCCTAATGAATCACCGAAGGCTAAAGAGAAACCGAATACAATCCAAATCACCGAGATAACGCCCATTGCGATGAATGATTGCAACATCGTGGAGATTACGTTTTTGTGATTTACCATTCCACCGTAGAAATACGCTAATCCGGGTGTCATTAATAAGACTAATCCTGATGCTACAATCATCCAGGCTGTATCACCTGTGTCAAGGCCTTCTGTAGGCATGGTACCAGGAACTGATGTTGTAAACAGTGCGAGGACTGCTACCGCTAATAGAACTAATAACGGGATCCAAGTTGGTTTTTGTGTCGTCATGTTTTTAATTGTTTAAGGTGGATATAATTAAAACTTATAAATGAAATGCATTCCTAAGGTAGTTTGTGATTTTTGATCTTTGTCATCTCCATCAATGAATTGAGCTGATTTGTAAGAGTCTGTACGTATTTCAGGTTTGATTAATAAATGACCCTCCGCAGCTGTGAATGTTGCTGTCAAAGTTAATGAGCTAACATCCGTGCCAGAACCATCAGCTGTGCGCAGAGAACGAGCACCTGAAGTATTGTCAAAAACTTCGTAACGGCCGCCTAAACTAAATTTATCAGTGAAAGCATAGTTTGAGTAAAGAGCAACACCGCCCCATGTTTTGCTCTTACCTACATTTCCGCCACCTTGGAAATCACCTGTTTGAGAACCGTAAGCTGCGTTTAAGCCAAGTAAGTATTTAGGAGTGATTTGGTATGAAGTCGTTAAGTCTAGCAAGTTGTAACTACCTGAATCGTCTTTACCAGAGGATAATGGAGCAGATTCATTCGAACTGATACCATTAAAATACAAGTTCCAACCAGCAGCCGGTGAGGTAAATACCTGGTAGATGAATCCCTTAGAGGAATTATTGTCGTTTAAATTATCCACATTGTTGACTAATCCAACCATGGCAGAAAATTTGTCAGAGAATGCGTAATTCGCTTTAGCACCAATGTGATAGAATGGTCCATTATTGAAGAGGTTAGAAAGTGAATAGTTGTAGTTAACTGGAGCATCGATTACTTCATATCCGATATGAGTTCCAAACTGACCCACCGTCAGTGTTAATTTATCACTGGCTTTCCAGTTAAAGTAAGCTTGCTTGATCGCTAGAGCTGTACTTCCTTTGCCAGCACCCAAGGGTCCTATTACGTTTCCGTATTGACCTAAATCAGCATTAGGTCCAAAAGTTAAATCAACAATTACGTCTGCTGATTTTGTTGCATATCCAAATTTCGTTTGGACAAGTCCTAATGAAAATTGATTTGATTTCTGGTCGAATGCTCTTTCATATCCAGAGGCACCTAAATTGCTTCTGCTAGATGGGTTATTAAAATTCAACATATAGTATGAATCAATGTAACCTGAGAAAGAAAACTTAGGAGCTTCCGCTTCTTTTTCTTGGGAAAATCCACAAAATGCTGTTGCGGCAAATAGGGCTGTTAGGATCGTTTTTTTCATGTGGGTAATTGTTTAAGAGTAAAAAATGCTTGATTACGAATCAAAGATGGAGGCTTAAATTGTACTTTCCAAATATTTTCAACAAAATTTTAACCTATTTTTCATCTTTTTGCAAAAAAATATCAAAAAGCGATCAAAAATTAAACCTAAAAATGGAGATTTTGCAAAAATGAAATAAAAATAAGATGAAAATTAAACTAGATAATTTAAATCTTAGAAAAGTATAAATGTAGTCGGGGGTCGCTGGTGCGGAGTCGATTGACTTATTTTTAGATAAGAGAGTATAGAGTAGAGAGTATAGAGAATAGAGCAACGAGTAGAGATTAAATGTAAATCACAAAAAAAAGAGTCCACCTTTCGATGAACTCTTTATATTATGATAAGATATCTCTACTCTATAATCTCTAATCTTATAAATTTTAAGCAAAGCTTAAAATTTATTCCGCATGCAACCATGCCTTCTTAGCTAACAAAGTCTCTTTGTCCTCTTCGTGATCAGGATCAGGTACGCAGCAATCTACTGGGCAAACTGCAGCACACTGTGGTTCCTCGTGGAAACCGGTACATTCAGTACATTTATCAGGAACGATATAATAAAATTCCTCAGAAACAGGTTCAACAGGTGCTTTAGCATCCATGGTAGAACCATCCTCTAATTCAATTTCAGTTAAGGCTGTCCCTCCTGCCCATGTCCATTCTACACCACCTTCATAAATCGCTGTGTTCGGGCATTCTGGTTCACAGGCCCCACAGTTAATACATTCGTCTGTTATGATAATTGCCATACCAATGTTTTTGTTTGAAGCCGCAATTTACGAACATAAATTTGAATAGTATATAATTTATATGGACTAACCGAAAATTTTTCGACCTTTGTTAGGTAAAATCCTTATTTATATGCCAAAGGCTTCTTTTTTGCAACTTATCTCCTATCTAAAGCAATTCTTCTCGGATGAATCGAATCGAGAAAAAATAGAATTATTTATAGATAAGTCCATTAATGAGAATCCTTGGTTTTCAGAAACCTTGGTTCGTCATGCAATGAAGGCCATCGAGGAACAGTTTTTCTCTGTTGAAGCTTGGGAAGAATTTTACGAAAATCATCCGGGTCAAGTTGCCACATCAAAAAAGGTAGGGATTGTATTAGCTGGTAATTTACCGGCTGTTGGATTGCATGATGTTTTGATGGTTTTGGCGTCTGGAAATGCCGCTCATTTGAAATTGAGTTCACAAGATAAAGCCTTGATGCAATTATATGTTTTGGCAATGCAATCTTTTGATTCAACTATTCAAGTTTACATTATTGATCGTTTTCAAGGGATGGATGCCGTCATTGCGACGGGAAGCGATTTCTCTGGCGGTTATTTTGCGCATTATTTTTCGACTATTCCTCACATTATACGTAAGAATCGAAGTTCTTTAGCGGTGTTAAAGGGAAATGAAACGGTAGCCGATTTCAAGGGATTAGCGAAGGATATCTTTACGTATTATGGATTAGGTTGCCGAAACGTGTCTACACTAGCTGTGCCTACCACGTATGATTTGACCCCATTATTTGACGAATTGACGAAAGAAACTTGGGTGTTAGATCATTCGAAGTATTCGAATAATTTTCAATACCACCGGACTTTGTTCTTATTGAATCAGATTCCGCATTTTGATTTAGGGAATCTGCTTGTGACTGAGAATGATGATCTGGTTTCTCCTGTGGGTGTTTTATATATTCACCGTTATACGGATGAGGCGTCTCTTCAGTCTTGGATTTCTGAGCGCGAGGAGAAGATTCAGTGTAAAGTAGGTTTTAAGATTGGTTTTGGCCAAAGTCAACATCCAGCCCTCGATGACTTCGCGGACGGAATCGATACTTATGACTTCTTGATTAATCTTTCATAGATTAAAAATAATCCCCACGCTCCTACTGATCCAACGAGAGCTCCTACGATTATATCTAAAGGGTAATGAGCGCCCAGGTATATTCTGCTGTAGGAAATAAGCGATGCCCATAGCACCAGGGCTAGGCCAGCGAACTTATTCTTAGTCAATAAATAATAGCCCACCGCAATGGCAAAAGAGTTCGCCGCGTGTGAGCTGCAAAATCCATACATTCCTCCGCATCCTGCCGGCAAGTGAATCCATGATTGGAATTCTTCTACGTGGCAAGGTCTTAGGCGTTTAAATAAGGGCTTTAAAAGACTGGAGCTGAATTGGTCGGCGAAAACTACCGTGGATATTAAATAGATGATTGCTTTCCAGCTGGCTGACTGATAGCGTCTAAATAAAGTGTAAATCAGTAATCCGTACAGCGGAATCCAGGTTAGTTTGCCTGAAATGATCTCCATAGGGCCATCAAGCCAAGGCTGATGTGCCTCGTTAATGAACCTGAAAAGATCGGCATCCCAAGCTGGAAACATAGGTTAGAATTTGAATTCTGCTCGAATACGTGCGATTGTTGCTTGGGCGATGGGTTGTAC
>JBEBDF010000024.1:0-27804 GCA_041157105.1 Bacteroidota bacterium
CAAAATCACCTGCGAATCCGGAATCTATGTCCTAGCCGGCATGGGTGGTTTGTCCATCAATGAGGCGATGTGTTTCTCCAAACCAGTCGTTTGTTCCGTGGCAGATGGAACCGAAAAACGCCTCGTTCGCGAAGGATATAATGGACATTATTTCGAATCCGGTTCTTTATCCAGCTTGCAGTCAGTTATTGAGAAGCTTTTTGCGCAGCCCGAAAACATTGCCTTAATGGGTCAGCGTTCGAGGGAGATCATAGAGAAGGAAATTAATATTCATACGGTGCTGGGGAATTATATGGAGGCTTTTCGCGGCGCAAAAAAGAGTAGAGAGAGGAGATAAGAGAGGATAGAGTTAAAGCTAGTAGAGGTAAATATCTCTACTCTATACTCTCTCATCTCTAATCTAAACTTTGTAAATTAGAATTTTAAACAGGAGTAAATGAACGTAATTCAAGTCGTGGGCGCGCGTCCCAATTTCATGAAAGTAGCACCGCTACATCGTGCGATCCAAAAGTTAGCCGGTTGGACTTCGAAGATTGTACACACGGGTCAGCATTTTGATGCTAAAATGAGCGATGTTTTTTTCACTCAATTGGAATTACCTGAACCAGATTTCTTCCTTGGGATTGGGGGCGGAAGCCATACAGAGGTGACGGCGAAGATTATGGTGGCCTTCGAGAAAATTGTAGAGGTGGAGAAACCGGATTTGATTATTGTGGTGGGGGATGTTACTTCGACTTTGGCCTGTACCTTAGTCGCCATCAAAATGGGTATTAAAGTGGCTCACGTAGAGGCGGGTTTACGTAGCTTCGACCGAACGATGCCGGAAGAACTGAACCGTATTTTGACGGATAGCGTGGCTGATTATCTATTTGTGACGGAGGCAAGTGGAATGCAACACTTGAAAAATGAAGGTGTGGCGGATGAGCGCGTATTCTTCGCAGGAAATGTGATGATTGACTCCTTAGTTCGCTACCAAGAGAAAGCAAAAACAACGACCATACTAGAAGACCTAGGCCTCCGGACTTCGGACTCCGGACTAATGACTAGCGACTACATCGTCATGACCATGCACCGCCCTGCAAACGTGGATACCGAAAAAGGTTTGCAATCTATCCTCGAATTAATCGAATTAAGTAGTCAAGAAACGAAGATCATCTTCCCAATTCACCCGAGAACGCGGGCACACATGGAGAAATTTGGGCTGGCGGATCGTCTTGATCAGGCTAAAAACTTGATTATGACCGAGCCTTTAGGCTATTTAGAATTCATTCAATTGATGTCTAATGCCACAGCAATTTTAACAGATTCAGGAGGTATTCAAGAGGAAACAACCTATTTAGGGGTTCCCTGCTTGACCTTCCGTGATTCGACAGAGAGACCGATCACGGTGACTTTAGGAACGAATCAATTACTTTCCGATTTAGACCCCAAGAAAACCTATGCCGCGCTTAAAGAAATCTTGGCTGGCAAATTGAAGAAAGGGAGTATTCCTCCGCTTTGGGATGGAAAAGCGGCAGAACGTATCGCGGCTAAACTAGCTGAAATCTTCGCTTAATGGCAAATAAGAAGCTACATATCGTCCTCCTCTCCTACCACGACAGCAATGGCGGGGCGGGGATTGCAGCGGGTCGATTGAAGGTAGCTTTAGAAAATGACGGGCATCAGGTGGACTACATCGTCAGAGAAAAAGTGAGCACTTCGAACGCCATAAAGTTCAGGAATGGACTCGTTTCTTGGCTGAAGTTCATCGCGGAACGCTTATATTTCTTACGATTTGAAAAAGACAAATCAATCCGGTTCCTTTTCAACCCGGGGGTTTTCGGGAGTGACATTTCGAAGCACCCCCTTATACTACAGGCTGATATCGTGCATTTGCATTGGGTGAATTTTGGCTTTCTGTCTGTGAACGACATTACTTCCTTGACTCGATTGAACAAGCCTGTTTTTTGGACCTTGCATGATATGTGGGCCTTTACGGGTGGGTGCCACCACAGTGGGACTTGCGAAAATTTCCAGCAAAGTTGTGGGGATTGCAAATTCTTGAAAAATCCGAATCCCAATGACCTTTCGCATCGGCTATGGGAAGCGAAGAAAAACGGATTTGCAGAGAAAAACCTTCATATCATCACGTGCAGCGACTGGTTAGGTAATCGAGCGAAGCAGAGTAGCATCTTAGGTGGACATTCGGTGAAGACCATTCCTAATGCGATCGATACAGCATTCTTTTCGCCCAATGCAGCTAGTTTAGGATTGAATCCGAACAAAAAATACGTCTTATTCGTCGCCATGCGTGTAAATGCCCCAGCAAAAGGTTTCCATTTATTGAAAGAGGCATTAGCTTATTTAGACCCTAAGGCTATAGAATTACTTATCGTGGGAGGAGAAATGACGGAGGAGCTTCCGTTGAAATCGCATAGTTTTGGTCAGGTTTCAGACCCTGCTAAAATGCGCGACATCTACGCAGCGGCAGATGTGTTTGTGACGCCTTCTTTGGAAGAAAATCTACCCAATACCATCATGGAGGCAATGGCTTGCGGCACATCTTGCGTAGGTTTTAAGGTAGGCGGCATTCCAGAAATGATTGAACATCTTCAAACAGGTTACGTGGCTCAGACTTTTGACCCAACTGATTTAGCAAAAGGCATCAACTGGTGTCTCGCATCAGAAACCGCTGGAACGAGATCCAGAGAACGCGCCCTACAATTATACGATCAAAAAACCGTTGCCCAGCAACACCTTGCCTATTATGCCCAAGCTTAGTATCATCACGATCACCTACCAGGCAGAGGCCTATATCGAACGCACATTAAAAAGTGTCTTCGAACAAGGTTGTGCGGAGGAAATCGATTATGTCGTGGTAGATGGGGCTTCGAAAGATCGAACGGTAGAGATAATTGAGGCTAATAAATCACAAATTCAATCCTTCATTTCTGAAAAGGACAAGGGCATTTACGATGCGATGAATAAGGGAATGAAACTTGCAAAAGGAGATTATATCCTTTTTCTAAATGCGGGGGACACTTTTGCATCAGCAACAACTTTAAAAATCTTATTACAAGAACTAGCTAAAAATCCGGATGTACTCTATGGAGAAGCAGTTTTCGTAAATAATGCTGGTCAGTCTTTAGGACTCAGGAGTGAAGTGACACCACATCGTTTGCCTACTAATTTAAGTTGGCGGGATTACCAATATGGCATGTTGGTTTGTCATCAAGCCTTCATTGCAAAACGTAGTATTGCCCCACTTTTTGATTTACAATACAAACTAAGTGCTGACATTGATTGGGAAATACAGGTGTTGAAGAGAAGTAGCAACATTGTAAAATCCGGTGCGCCTATTTGCAACTACCTTATGGGTGGAGCATCCGTTCAAAATCTACAGCGTTCTTGGAAAGAAAGGTATCAAGTATTGAAGAGTCATTTTGGGACATTTCCTACACTATTTAATCACCTCCTTATCCTGACCAGAGGACTGATGTTTGCGTTGAAAAACCAGGGTAAGTATTGGTAAATCCGCTATATTTGTCGGTATGAGAATTTCAATTGCGCTATTTTTTTTATTAGTCTCCCCAGGTATTTTTGGTCAAAAATTTCGATTAAATACCAGTATAGGATCTTCCGTTATTCTTTGGCATGAGAACCAAAATACCATTGATTTAGGTGCAGAACTTTCATTCCAAAAACCTCAGCAGAAGCATAAAATTTTTGCTGCACTGAAAGCAATGGGAAACATCTATGAAAGTAGCATAAATCGTAGCCACTATACTCCTTTCAATAAAGGTCCGCAAATTGGTCTTACAGAGGAATTAGAAGCACAATATCGAGGTGGGCAAGCTGAGGGCGGTATTATTTGGAATACACCACAAATAAGCAATTCCATCAGATTAAGCCCTAGCCTTAGTTACTACAGTAAATCCATCGCGCGTAAAATCAACTCAATTTCTTCAGGATATATCGAAGAGGAAAAATATTCACTACATGGTATAAGTGCAGGCATGGGTTTACTCATTCCTGGCAAAACAAACCTCAGTATACAAATTAAAATAATGGAACCATTCTATGAGAATATAACTTTTTATGGAGAAAATGCGGGAGTTCCCCACAAAACAAAGGTTTCAGGAAAAGCCCCCAATTATATGTTCAAAGTAGATATTAGCGGAAAAACGTATGGACTAGGCATGACACTTGAAATACTGAATTTTGGGGCAGCTAACAACCCAAAATCCAAGTCAATTTCAGCCTCTCAAGCCATTATTCCATCGACCTTACTCACATATTACTTCTAGGATGAAAAAGCTAATCCCCTTCCTCTTTTTCTACCTACCGCTTTTTGCCCAAAAAGATTCAACTACCATTCTTGAAGAGGTTCAAGTGACTATTTTCGAACAAAAACGAAGTGCCTTAAACACGCCCGATGCTTTTGTTCGCACCCCAGATTTGCAGCGATTAAGTTCCATAAATTTTGTGTCTGCACTCAATTCAATGGCTGGAATTCGGATGGAAGAACGATCCCCAGGAAGCTACCGAATTGCGATTAGAGGAAGTTCATTGAGAGCTCCTTTTGGGGTTAGAAATACCAAGGTGTATTGGAATCAAATTCCTTTTAGTGATGCAGGAAATAATACCTATATCGCCTTATTAGAACCGGCACTATTTTCTTCCTTAACGGTCACAAAAGGTCCAGCGGCCGGAATCTATGGAGCTGGAACAGGTGGCGCCTTGCTTTTTGAGAGTACTCCTAAGGGGAGAGCGCTAAATATTGAAAACGTCTATCATTCACTAGGCGGAGTGAAATCCTCCATTGATGTATCATCTGAAAATCATCGTTTATATGCTTCATTTAATCAAATAGAGGGTTACCGAGCACAGTCTGCGATGAAGAAGCAATGGATTTCGTATGAATTTCACCACAGTTTTGCGAAAGATTTAAATTTAGATTTGAGTACCTATTATGTGGATTTAGCTTATCAAACCCCAGGAGGCTTAACGAAAGCGCAATTCGTGGCAAATCCTTTACAAGCAAGACCAGCCGCAGGGATTTTCAAAAGTGCACAACAACAAGGGGCTACTTTTTACATAAAAAGTTTTGGAGCGAGTGCGCGTGCTGCTCAGGTGCTAAATTCACAGTGGGCTTGGGATATTAGCCAATCATTGCAAGTAAATAGGGTGGAAAATCCAACGATTAGAAACTATGAAATTCGCCAGGAACCCAATTATTCCACACGTGGGGTGATTCATCGAAAAGGAGTCATTAACAGCGATCTTGGATTTGAATACCAAGCGGGTCAGATGAATAGTTCGACTTTTGGCAATCGTAATGGAGTTAAAGACACCCTTCAATTAACCCAAAACACCCATGTTCAGCAAGGATCTCTTTTCTTACAAAATGAGTACGCTGGATTAAACAAATGGATTTTCACTTTCTCAGGCAGCTTAAGTAGTTATTGGACCGAGTACCTGAGTAACGAGGCCATTTTTTCTCCGCGTTTAGCCATCTTACGGAAAATTAATCCACACCAAAGCATCGTGGCTAAAATAGCCCACGGATATTCACCGCCCAGCATTTCTGAATTGCGCCCCTCAACTGGCCAAATTAACACCAATTTAAAGGCTGAAAAAGGATGGAATCACGAGATCACCTACCGGGGGAAATACGATAAATTCACGTGGGATGTAAGTGTCTATCAGTTTAATTTAGACGAAACCATTGTAATCCGAAGAGCAGCAGATGGATCAGACTATTTCACCAATGCAGGTTCTACTACCCAGCAAGGGCTTGAATTGAGTTCGACCTGGATGATAAGCTCGCAACTTTCGATAGAACAATCCCATACTTGGCAAAATTTCCGATTTGCTAATGGTAATTTCTTAACGGGAACGACTCCTTATCAGCAAGCGACTACACTTCTTTGGCGACATCCTTCAGGTTTGAGTCTGATGCAGAATTTTCAATTTGTGGATTACCAATACTTGAATGATACAAATACGGAGCGGATGGGTTCGTATCGACTTTGGAATACAAAAATAAGTTACGCTAGAAAAAAATGGACCTTATGGGCCACTGCTGATAATTTAGGTGATGAGCGCTATTCTTCAGGTCCAGATTTAAATGCCACAGGTGGACGCTTTTATAATCCATCTCCCGGACGAAACTTTCATATCGGTCTACAACTTAACCTAGCCTACTAGCGTTTAGCCGCTCCATTAATTCACCGATATGGGAATCGCTAACCGCTATTTCGTAATTCCCAATTTTAATACGTTGCTGCTTTATGGATTCAATTTTCTGTAGATTCACAATGAACGATTTGTGAACCCGCATAAAACCATGAGGTATTATTTTAGCCTCCACACTTTTCATTGTCTGTTTAGTCAAAATGGGATAGCGCTCTCCTTCCACAAAAATCTTCACATAATCTTTCAATCCTTCCACATGTGTCACGGTAGGTACTGAAATTCGAACAAGCGAATACTCTACATTTACGAAAAAGAAGTCTTCTAATTGCTCTTTTTCAACCGCATTCTTACCCACAAAAATATGATATGCTTTATTCGCACTTAGGGCGAAGCGATCTAAACTTACGGGTTTCATCAAGTAATCCACCGCATCTAGATTATAACTTTCTACTGCATAATTCGCATAGGCAGTAACAAAAATCACCAGCGGTTTGACGGCCAAAGAAGACAAGAACGACGTCCCTAATAAGCCCGGCATTTGAATATCTAAAAACACTAAATCGACTTGCTCCTTTTGCAGCAATTCCATCGCCTCAAAAGCATTCGAGCAGGAACCTACCAGATGTAAAAAAGGAATTTGCTTTACATTTTCCTCCATTAATTTACGTCCCATCACTTCGTCGTCCACGACAATGCAGTTCATTTTTACCATCTTATTTCAAAGTTAGGTTTAGTTCCACAGAGAAATTTACTTCATCCTCTTCAATCGTTAAAACGTGTTTTTTAGGGTACAATAATTCCAATCGACGTTTAACATTCTTCAACCCAATTCCAGAACTAGGGTCCTTAAATATTTGCTCCTCTTTCCCTTTTTTATTCTTCACTAGAAAATGCAATCCATGTTCTGTCGTCTCAAGAGTCACATAGATAAAGGGTTTAACAACTAAGCCTACCCCGTGTTTAACCGCATTTTCCACAAAGGGGATTAATAACATGGGCTCAATCATATGCCCAGCACCATCCCCAATAACTTGAAAATTAAAATCAACATTACCGTCAAATCGCATTTTTTGTAGATCAATGTAATTCTCCACATACGCTAATTCATTCGTTAAGGGAACCATTGTTTGGTCTGAATCATATAACATATAGCGCATTAAAGAGGATAAGCGCATCGTTACATCTTCCGCTTTTTCAGAGGCTTTGGTCCGTATCAAATAGACAATACTGTTCAGAATATTAAAGATAAAATGGGGACTAATTTGCGAGCGCAAAAAAGCTAATTCTGATTTAAGTTGCTCATTTTTCTGTTCTTCCTTATTCGCATCTTGTTCTAAAAACTCTAATAACAAACCATAAGCAGAAGCAATGGCTGACACCATGATAAGCGGGAATGCACCTAAAATCTCCGGGGCTGTGCCATGTTCATGCTCAAACTCTAAAAATGTATGATGAAATAACATCTGTAACAAAAAGAATCCCACATTGGTCACAATTAAGACTGCGAAAAACACCCAAATTCCTTTCTTTTTAAATACATAGGGAATCAATAAAAGCGTTATCACATAGAACAACGGCATCACCGTAATTAACTCTACCCAAATATGTTCTGAAAATTCCGGATTATCGTGGGGATGCGGATGAGCGACTTCGTGCGTCTGATGGACAGGGCTTAATAAAGGTAAGCCAATCCACATTCCCCAAAGAATTAGGTTAAACAACACCTGAAAGGTGCGCTTGGTTTTCCTATAATTAATTGCCTGCCACATATTTTACAAATCTAGATAAATAAGTGCAATCCACACTAGGGCTTCATCGATAGAATTAGGGCAGTAATCTTCAAAAAATGCCTTTGCATCTAATTGGAATTATTGAAACGGTATAATTTGTACATTCGTAAAAAAATATAAGATATGAAACATTCAATTCGCCTCGCATTATTACTATTCATTGGCTTTCAGTCCGTTGAAAAAGCCTTAGGACAAGAAACCTTAATTAAAATCAGAAAAGATACCACTTCTCAGATGAAGACTCTTTTCAAACAACCGAAGTTGAAATCTGTAGGTATTTCATTACAATCTCAAATACTTTTTGGCAAAGGGGGTCCAGAACGCGGGGTAGGCTTACAAGTACATTTGAACAATAAATTATCCCTAGGTATCGCCTCATTTAACTCAATGCCTCGCCGCAACGATCGTAATGGGATGATGACGCCAGATGATCGTCAAAGCTTTAGTGCTTTAACAATCGAAGCAACCCCCATGGCAAACAAGGTATTCCACTTAAGCTTTCCTCTTTCCATCGGGCGCATACAAGAAGATTTTTCCAACAATATGTACCCTCAACCACTTTATTCCAGCTATATAATGCCAGAACCCATACGGCACAAACGCTTTCAATATGGTCCAAAGGCACTAGGTGTTCAACCGGGAATCAATCTTGAAGTCAATCTGTTTAAGTATGTCAAATTATTTGGAGGAGCTAACTACCGCTTCGCTTTTGGTGAGGAAAAGACACCTGGTATGTCTAGAGGTACAGGAACGCTTGGTGTGAAGGTGGGGGTTTTTGATAAAAAAGTGAAAAGATAAGAGAGTATAGATTAGAGATTATAGAGTAGAGAGTAGAGAGTAGAGAGTAGAGATTTAAAGCATAGAGCACAAAGAATAAAGCATAGAGTTGGAATTTAAAAAGGGAACCCGAAAGGTTCCCTTTTTAAATGAATTCGTGAAATACATTTCACTTACGTTTCCGCGAAGCGGATTCCAACTTTATTCTTTGTGCTCTATTCTTTATGCTTGAATAGGTAGAGAATTTTTGATTTTGTCATTCAAAAATTATCGCGCAGCGCAATTTGAAATGACAAAATTAAAAATTCCGCTCCCCGGCTTCGCGTTTACCCAAAAGCACCGCTCCCACCATCGCCACAAAGAACAAGATAGAGACTAATTCAAATGGCAACAAGTATTCAGAATACAATACTTTACCTAGGTTTTCCACCATACCCGTTTGGGAAATAAATCCTTGAGATCGTGGTGGTGCCATATTGTTTTGACGCACCAAAGCAATTAAAACCACTAAAAGAGAACCTGCGACTACAGAGCCCGCCAACTTTGTTAAGTTGGATTTTGATTCGGGTTGATTCTTACGCAAATCAAACATCATGATCACGAATAGGAACAGAACCATGATGGCACCGGCGTAAACGATGATGTTTACGGCCATTAAGAATTGTGCATTTAACAGAACATAGTGACCTGAAATGCAGAAAAAAGTGAACACCAGGTATAAAACCGAGTGAATAGGGTTTTTCGCTAAAACGACCATTAGGGCGCTTAATAACGTTAAACCTGAAAGAAAATACCAAATATTAGAAATCTCCATAAGAATTTATTTCCAGCCCTCACGCAAGTAGCGCTGGTCCATTTTTTCAACTAATTTATCTTTCCCGTAAATCACCTCATCGCGGCTATTGAATACAGGAACCATTTGATCGTGACGTAAGAAGATTGCCTCTTTAGGACAAGCCTCCTCGCAAAGACCGCAGAAGATGCAACGCAACATGTTGATCTCGTATACTTTGGCATACTTCTCCTCGCGGTACAATTTCTCTTCACCCTTCTTGCGCTCCTCAGCAACCATCGAAATAGCCTCCGCAGGACAAGCTACGGCACAAAGACCGCAAGCAGTGCAACGCTCAGCCCCTTGCTCATCTTTCTTCAAGATGTGGTGACCACGGTAAATAGGACCTAAATAACGTTGTTGCTCAGGATAACGGATGGTAACGGGTTTAGAGAAAAAGTGCTTTAACGTCGTCGCCATACCCCCTACAATCGCAGGAAGATACATGCGCTCCGCTAAAGTCATTTCGCCTTGCTCTACTACCTTCGTTCTATTACTTAATTTCATATCGCTATGCTATTTTTTTCTTCACAAATAATTGATCGTACACCACGATTCCCGCGATAAATACGACTACTCCACCGATTCCAATCAGAATCTGTTGGTCTAATAAAACCCCTAATCCTGTTACTACGATGTTAAACATCGCTAATGGAATTAAACCTGACCAGCCTAAGCCCATTAATTGATCGTAGCGGAAACGAGGTAATGTCCAGCGCACCCACATAAAGATGAATACGAAGGCCAAAGCCTTTCCAATCAATGCACCTGCCCCGATCAACGTCGCTGCCGTAGCACCTAATTGAGCCGTCACAAAATCTACACCTGGATAATCGTAACCACCAAAATAAAGGGTCGCCATTACCGCACCTGAAATGAACATATTAATGTATTCGGCGAACAGATAGAAGCCTAATTTCATCGAGGAGTACTCTGTGTGGTATCCTCCGATTAATTCCGTCTCACACTCAGGTAAGTCGAATGGCGTACGGTTACACTCAGCAAACGCACAAATCAAGAAGATAATAAAGCCCATCGGTTGGTACAAGATATTCCAGTGACCGTTTTGTTGAGCCTCCACAATTGCTTTGGTAGAAAGAGAACCTGTCATCATCAAAATCGCGATGATCGAAAGACCCATGGCAAGCTCGTAAGAGATGTTTTGGGAAGCCGCACGAATCGCGCCTAACAAAGAATACTTGTTATTTGATGCCCAACCTCCGATTAGGATACCGTAAACACCTAAAGAAACGATACCAAACACCCATAAAATACCGATATTCACATCGATACCTTGCAAGTCAAATGTTACGTCACCCATCGTGATCGTATCCCCAAAAGGAACCACCGCCGAGGTCATTAATGCCGTCAACATCGACAAACATGGGCCCATAATGAACAACCACTTGTTCGAGTTGGCTGGAATAAAATCCTCCTTCATGAACATCTTAACCGCATCCGCTAATGGCTGTAAAATCCCAAAAGGACCCGCGCGATCTGGACCAATACGGTCTTGCATGAAGGCCGCAATCTTACGCTCGAAATAGGTTGAATAAGCCGCTACCCCTAAGGTGATCAAGAAGATGACACCGATGAAGGAAGCTTTGGCAATAAAAACTGAATTAATTAAGTCCATCTATTTCTTTTTAGATTTAGGTAAAGCAGGTTGAATGCCTAAAAAACTACGGTCACGATCGTCATTGATTTGCTTGTAATCGCGTGCCGCTTGCAACACTGGGAAAGCAGGCTTAATCAAATTCGCGCCATATTTATTCGCTGAAATCACCGAGTGACGAGACACATTCGTTGGTCCTTCGATCACCCAATCAGACGTCTTTTTCTTATCAAAACGACAACCATTACAAATGAAATCCGTTACCTCGCCCCACATATTCTTGCGACCCGTCACGCGAATCACTTCGTCTCCTTTGTACCAGATCGTTGCCTTTCCGGAACATTTGCTACACTCACAATGCGCATCTACTGGTTTTGAGAACCAAACACGGCTTTTGAAACGGTAGGTTTTATCTGTCAAAGCGCCCACCGGACACACATCAATCACGTTACCAGAGAAGTCATTATCAATCGCTTTCTCAATGTAGGTGCTGATTTCTGCATGATCTCCGCGGTTCATGACTCCATGAACACGGCCATCTGTGATTTGATCTGCGGTATACACACAACGGTAGCATAAAATACAACGGTTCATGTGCAACTGAATATTGGGACCTAAATCCGTCGGCTCGAACGTATTACGCTCTTCTACGGTACGAGTCGATGAAACACCGTGCTCGAACGAGAAATCTTGCAAATGACATTCACCCGCTTGGTCACACACTGGGCAATCCAATGGGTGATTTAATAACAAGAATTCCACGATGCCCTTACGTGTTTCTAGCACGTCTTCGTTCACCGTATTTTCTACGATCATCCCGTCTTGAACGGCTGTAATGCAGGCTGGAACTAATTTAGGCATTGGGCGAGGGTCTTTCTCAGAACCCGCAGTCACCTTCACTAAACAAGCACGGCATTTTCCACCTGAACCCTTCAAAGGCTCATAATAGCACATAGCTGGCGGAGCAACCTCAGGCCCGATCATGCGAGCTGCCTGCATAATGGTGGTTCCTGGTTCTACCTCAAGGGTGATATTATCTATCGTAACTTTCATATTCGTTAATTTCTGCCAAATTATTTAGTCCAACTAGCCCCCTTGCGCATAAATACCGCGCCTGGTTTTGTCGCTAATTCTGGGTGTTCAATATGCCACTCAAACTCATCGCGGAAATGGCGAATCGCCGCAGCCACTGGCCAAGCTGCCGCATCCCCCAATGGACAAATCGTATTTCCTTCAATTTTCTTTGCCACATCGACTAGTAAATCGATGTCCTCTATTCGGCCTTGACCGTGCTCTATGCGGTTGATTACTTTGTCCATCCAACCTGTTCCTTCCCGGCACGGAGAACATTGTCCGCAGGACTCATGGTGGTAGAACTTCGCAAATGTCAAGGTGTTGTGCACGATACAAGCCGTCTCATCCATCACGACAAAACCACCAGAACCTAACATCGTTCCAGAGACAAAGCCTCCATCAGACAAGGATTCATAGGTCATTAAACGTTTTTCCCCTGCCGCTGTCGTTAAGATCAATTCTGCTGGCAAGATAGGCACAGACGAACCACCGGCTACGACTGCTTTTAATTTATGTCCATCGCGAATACCACCGCACCATTCATCTGAATAGATGAAATCTTCGACCGTAATCCCTAATGGGATCTCGTAAACGCCTGGTTTCTTGATGTGACCAGATGCAGAGATTAATTTAGTTCCTGTACTACGTCCTACACCGATCGCCGCATATGCGTCGCCACCGTTATTCACGATCCACGAAGTTGCTGCGATAGATTCTACGTTATTCACCACCGTAGGACATTGCCACAAACCTTTAACCGCTGGGAATGGGGGTTTATTGCGAGGATTTCCTCTTTTACCTTCTAAAGACTCTAACAAAGCGGTTTCCTCTCCGCAGATATAGGCTCCACCACCAGGCTGAACGTATAGGTCTAAATCATAACCAGAGCCTAAGATGTTCTTACCTAATAATCCTTTATCGTAAGCCTCTTGAATCGCTTTTTCTAAAATAGCAATCACATACATTAACTCCCCACGTACATAGATATACGAGGTATTTGCTCCTAAGGCAAACGAAGAAACGATCATTCCTTCGATTAAGGTATGCGGGGATTTCCACATCAAATAGTGGTCCTTAAACGTACCAGGCTCTGATTCGTCTGCATTACACACTAAATAACGAGGTACACCCTCTGGCTTCGCTAAGAATGACCACTTCATGCCCATTGGGAAACCTGCGCCTCCACGGCCACGAAGACCTGACTTCTTTACCTCTTCGGTTACCTCGTCAGGGGTCATTTTCTTTAACGCTTTTTTGACCGCTGAATACCCCCCATGCTTCATAAACACATCTATTGTGTCGATGTTAGGTACGTTTATATGTTCGGTTAATATCTTCATCCTAGGCCTTATTTGCTCAATTCATCAATAATTTCATCCACCTTTTCGTTCGTTAGGTGCATGTAGTATTTTTCGCGGATTTGGAATACTGGACCCCAACCACAAGCGGCTAAACATTCTACTTCTTTGATAGTAAACTTGCCATCCTTCGTTGTTTCGCCAGTTTTAATTTTCAAACGCTTCTTCAAGTGATCGTATACTTCCACGCCACCCATTAAGCAACAAGGGCCCGTACGGCAATACTCAATCACGTGCTCACCTACAGGCTCCAAGTGGAACATCGTGTAGAAAGAAGCTACCTCGTATACCTCGATAGGACTAATGTCCATCAGGGTTGCCACATAGTCCATCACCTCTGGCGAACACCATTTCCACTGAGCTTGAGCTAAGTGAAGAATCGGTAAAATTGCTGACTTCTGCTTTCCTTCCGGGTAGCGGGTGATAATTTTTTTCACTAATTCCAGCGTTTCTGCTGGGAAAACAATCTTGCTCATGTCTTAAGTATCTAACTCTCCTGCAATTACGTTCATCGATGACATCGTTACGATCGCATCTGAAAGGGTGGTTCCCTTGATCATCTCTGGGAAAGCCTGGTAATATATAAATCCGGGACGACGGAATTTCAAACGGTACGGTGTACGACCTCCGTCAGAAACCAAGTGGAAACCTAATTCCCCGTTTCCACCCTCTACGGAATGGTAAACCTCTCCTACCGGTGCATCGATCTCTCCCATCACAATTTTGAAGTGGTAGATCAAAGCCTCCATGTTGTGGTAGACGTCTTGTTTTTCTGGTAAATAATAATGCGGCGCATCAGCGTGGTAAGGACCTTCTGGAAGGTTATCCATCGCTTGTTGGATGATGCGCAAACTTTGCCACATCTCCTCTTCACGCACTAAGAAACGATCATACGTATCACCCTTCGTTCCTACCGGCACATCGAATTCGAAATCTCCGTAAGAGGAATAGGGATTCAATGAACGCACATCGTAATCTACTCCAGCTGCACGTAAGTTCGGGCCTGTAAATCCGTAGTTCAATGCACGTTCAGCAGAAATACCACCTACGTTTTGGGTACGGTCCATAAAAATACGGTTACGCATCACCAAACCTTCGAATTCCTTCAAAGCCGCAGGAAGTTCCTTTAATAATTTTTGGATTTTTTCGATTGCTGCAGGCGTAAAATCACGCTCCATTCCACCGAAACGACCCATATTAGTTGTCAGACGTGCACCGCACATCTCTTCGTAAATCTCATAAATAAACTCTCTCCATTGGTAGACATACAAGAAACCGGTTAGGGCTCCAGTATCTACCGCTAGGATGGAATTACAAACGATGTGGTCCGTTAAACGTGCAAGTTCCATCATAATCACACGCATGTATTGCGCACGCTTTGGAACCTCAATTCCTAACAATTTCTCCACTGTCATGTGCCAGCCCATATTATTGATTGGAGCTGAACAATAGTTCATGCGGTCTGTTAAAGTCGTGATTTGATAGAAAGGACGACGTTCTGCGATCTTTTCAAAAGCGCGGTGAATGTATCCTACCGTTTGCTCCGCATCTACGATCGTTTCTCCGTCCATCGTTAAGATGTTTTGGAAAATACCGTGCGTGGCTGGGTGGGTGGGACCTAAGTTTAACGTAGATAATTCATTCACATAAGGTCCCCCTTTTTGTGTTTTATCTAATCCTACATTAGGGCTGTTTACTAAAGCTATTTCAGACATGTCTTTTTATTATCGTCCAAATAATTCATCAATCTTATCATTGCGAGTCGCATCCTCTAATGGATATTCCTTCCGCATCGGGTGGTAATCCATCTCGTCCATATTCAGGATACGGGTCAAATTAGGGTGACCTTCAAAGATGATACCATAAAAATCAAACGCCTCACGCTCCATCCAGTTAGCCGTAGCAAATAGGCCAGTTATGGTCGGGAAATTAGGCGCTTCGATAGGTGCATAGGCCTTAATCCAAAGACGTACGTTGTTTTCCAAACTGTGCAAATGGTAGATCACTCCCAGTTCTTGACCTTTAGCTTCCGGAAAATGAATTCCAGCCAAATCTGTCAAAAATTGAAACTTAAATACCGGGTGAGCATACAAAAAATGGATCATCGGAACGATATTCTCTACTTCCGTGGTCACCTGCAAAATGCCGTGTGACTCCCCTATTCCATAAACTCCCTCCTCGCCAAACTGCGCTACAAGCGCTTCGATTATCTTATCGTTCATACTTATTCGATTCCGTAAGAAGCTAATAAAGCCTTGTATTCTGGCTCATTTCTACGACGTGTGGTTTCTTTTTTCGCTAATTCTTGAATTTGCATGAAGCCATCCAAAATTTGCTCCGGACGTGGCGGGCAACCCGGCACATAAACGTCCACCGGAATAATGCGGTCGATGCCTTGAAGCACGGAATAGGTATCAAAAATACCCCCAGAGCAAGCACAAGCGCCTACAGACAATACCCAACGAGGCTCAGCCATTTGTAGATATACTTGTTTTACTACCGGCGCCATCTTCTTAGAGATCGTTCCCATTACCATCAAAACGTCCGCTTGACGGGCGGAAAAACTTAAACGTTCCGCACCAAAACGACCGATATCATAGTGAGATGCCATCGTAGACATAAACTCGATACCACAACAAGAGGTAGCGAAAGGTAAAGGCCAAAGCGAATTAGCTCTCGCTAAACCCACTAAATTATCTAACGAAGTAGCGAAAAAACCTGCTCCCTCGATTCCAGGAGGCGCTTCTGCAACACTTATAGTTGAATTACTCATATCTTTTTATCTGATGATTGATAAACAAAGGCAAAGCCTGATTGTTTACTTCTCCCACTTTAAAATTCCTTTTTTCAATACGTATAAGAAGCCCACTAAAAGTAAGCCCATGAATACTAACATTTCATAGAAACCATTCCAAGACAATTCTCTGAAATTCACGGCCCATGGATACATGAAGACGATTTCTATATCGAATAGCACAAAAAGAATGGCCACTAAAAAATACTTAACAGAGATAGGAGTACGGGCATCGCCAATTGATTCGATACCACATTCAAAAGTATCATCTTTCGCTTTAGAATGTCTCTTAGGACCTAATGCGTGAGTGGCTAACATCGTAGCGACGATAAATGCCAAAGCAGCTGCTAGCTGAACAAAAATAGGAAGAAAATCCTGTGGTTGATAGTTCATTACGAAGGCTTAAAATTCAAGCCGCAATTTACAGCTAAAAATCCAAATCCGAGAGAAAAATTCAGAAAAGGATAGAATTATTTCAGAAATTTCGTGTAATTTTGTCCTGCAAATAAGGGTAACACTCATCACCCCATTCAAATTATTTGCTATGCTTGATTCCAGTAAATTTCTTTTCGAAGCTTTAACGTACGATGATGTGCTTTTGCTTCCTGCTTATTCCGAGGTTTTACCTCGCGAAGTAAGTACCTCCTCTCGCCTTACGCGCAACATTTCGCTTAATATTCCGATTGTTTCTGCCGCCATGGATACGGTAACAGAAGCTGCTTTAGCCATTGCTTTAGCTCAGGAAGGTGGCATTGGGATCATCCACAAGAACATGACGATTGAGCAACAAGCAGCTCAAGTTCGCAAGGTAAAGCGCTCTGAATCAGGGATGATCATCGACCCGGTGACTTTGAAGGATAACTCCACACTGGGAGATGCTCAACGAATCATGAGGGAATTCAAAATCGGTGGTATTCCGGTCATTGATAATGCAGGACTTTTAGTGGGGATTTTGACGAACCGTGATTTACGTTTCCAAAAGCAAACCGCTCGTCCCGTGAAGGAAATCATGACGAAGGATAATTTGATTACGGCCAAAGAAGGAATCAGCATGGAACAGGCCGAAAGCATTCTACAAGAACATAAAATTGAAAAATTACCCATCATCGACAAGAATGGGAAATTAATCGGTTTGATTACCTATAAAGATATTTTAAAGCGCAAGTCACACCCTTTGGCATCGAAAGATCTCCTAGGCCGTCTTCGCGTAGGTGCCGCAGTAGGCGTGACACCTGATTTATTAGACCGCGTTCAGGCTTTAGTTCAAGTAGGCGTAGACGTAATCAGTATCGATACAGCTCACGGACACTCGAAAGGAGTAATCGATGCCTTGAAATCCGTAAAAAAAGCATTTCCTACCTTGGACGTTATCGTCGGAAACATCGCCACAGGCGAAGCGGCAGTTGCTTTAGCTGAAGCCGGAGCTGATGCCGTAAAAGTGGGTGTGGGCCCAGGAAGTATTTGCACCACGCGTATCATCGCAGGTGTGGGCATGCCACAATTGACTGCTGTCTATGAAGCTGCCAAAGCTTTACAAAAATACGATGTCCCAGTCATTGCTGACGGAGGTATTCGTTATTCAGGCGATGTAGCGAAAGCGATCGCCGGTGGCGCAAGCACCGTCATGATCGGATCGCTATTAGCCGGAACGGACGAAGCACCAGGCGAGATGATCATTTTAGAAGGACGTAAATTCAAATCATATCGCGGAATGGGCTCTTTAGAAGCCATGGAAGATGGTTCAAAAGACCGCTACTTCCAAGACGCAGAAGATGATATCAAGAAATTAGTTCCAGAAGGAATCGTAGGTCGTGTACCTTTCAAAGGTTCTGTGACCGAAATTTTATACCAAATGGTAGGCGGACTTAAAGCCGGCATGGGCTATTGCGGCGCCTCTTCAATCGAAGTAATGCAACAAGCGAAGTTCGTGAAAATCACCTCAGCAGGTGTGAAAGAAAGTCACCCACACGATGTGAGCATTTCGAAAGAAGCGCCTAACTATTCGGCGAAATAAGATTTTAGTTCATTCGTAAAAAAGGCCTCGCAAATCGCAAGGCCTTTTTTTATTTGTAGTTCTGAACCGTATCCACGAAACATTGCACCTTATCTGGATCAATATCGGGATAAACCCCATGCCCTAAGTTCGCAATGTAGCGCTGCGTCCCAAACTGATCAATCATCTTCTTAGTCTCCGCTTCCAGCGTCTTAAAATCACCATACAACGCACAAGGATCTAAATTTCCTTGTAAGGTTTTATTAGGTCCTACTAACTTTCTAGATTCCGCGATATCCATATTCCAATCCAAACCAATCGTGGCACAATTCAGTGCAGCCATCTCTTCGCGAGCGAAGAAAGCACCTTTCGCAAAAAGCGTCACAGGGACCTCCGTCACCGCATCACAAATCTTCTTCAAATAAGGCGTCGAAAACACCGAATATTGCGCTGGCGACAATATACCCGCCCAAGAATCAAAGATTTGGACTAAATTAGCCCCAGCCACCACCTGCGCTTTCAAATACGCAATTGTAGAATCCGTAATCTTTTGCAATAAAGCGTGAGCTAACTCAGGCTCGGCATACAACATCTTTTTTGCCTGCGAAAAAGTCTTCGACCCTTTCCCTTCCACCATATAACAGAAAATCGTGAACGGCGCACCCGCAAATCCGATCAACGGTACCTTGCCAGCCAGCTCTTTCTTCACAATCTTAATCGCATCCAATACATATTTCAAATCCTCTTCCGGATTCGCCTCTCTAATT
The DNA here is from genome assembly GCA_041157105.1 of Bacteroidota bacterium. Lineage (GTDB taxonomy): Bacteria > Bacteroidota > Bacteroidia > Cytophagales > Spirosomataceae > Aquirufa. Next base: position 19,178 of record JBEBDF010000024.1, read on the forward strand.
TTCGCTAAATCAGCCTTCGACCGAATCACCTCGGGAAAAACCGGCCCCTTCTGCTCCTCCATCACATAGGGTAAACCCATCGCCTCCGGAACCACTAAAATATCAGAAAAGATAATCGCAGCATCCACCCCAAAACGCGTCACCGGCTGAATCGTCACCTCTGCCGCCATCTCTGGATGCGTCGCAAGCCCAATAAAGGACCCCGCCTTCGCTCTCACTTCTCTATATTCAGGTAAAATTCTCCCTGCCTGACGCATCACCCAAACGGGAATTCGCTCCACAGGCAAACCCTGCGCGGCACGAAGAAGAAGATCGTTTTGTAGTTTTTCCATAAGCGTACAAAGGTAAGGGAAAATGAGGGTTAAGGCAATAGTGGGCAGTGAACAGTGGACAGTCGGTAGTGGACAGTGGGTAGTGGGTAGTGGGCAGTGAACAGTGGACAGTGGGTAGTGGTCAGTCGGCAGTCGGCAGTGCATGGTGCACAGTATGTTGATAATTTAGAGGATAAATAAGCCTAAAATTTTGTATCGCTTGTTTGATATGGTTTATTTGACGCTACTTATCCACTAAAACGCATGAAAATTCAAAAATTTGAAGATTTGATTGTTTGGCAAAAATCAATTGAAATAACGGTTGAAATTTACAGACACTTTGAAAAACACCGTGATTTTGGATATTCCAATCAAATTCGACGTGCGTCCATCTCCATCTCAAATAATATAGCCGAAGGATTCGAACGGAACTCCAAAAAGGATTTTAATCGATTTTTATACATAGCAAAGGGATCTTGTAGTGAGGTGAAATCAATGTTGTTTCTAGGAAATAAACTAGGCTATTTCACTGATTCCGAAATTATAAATTTTTACACCCGGATAGATGAAATTGGCAAAATGCTGTACGGGTTATCCAATTCACTAAACACTTCCAACTGAACATTATCCACTGCCCACTACCCACTGCCGACTGTCAACTGCCCACTGTCAACTGTCCACTGTCCACTGCCGACTGTCCACTGCCCACTGACAACTACCCACTGTCCACTGCCAACTGACCACTGTCAACTGCCCACTGTCCACTGCCCACTGAATACCGACGACTGTCGACTATTTTCCTTACCTTTGTCCCTCATCATCACCCGCCCTATGGCTCACATTAACGCTAAATTCGTAACCAGTAACACCGATTTTAAGAATTGCCCTCCGGCGAAGTACCCTGAATTTGCCTTTATTGGCCGTTCGAATGTGGGGAAATCGTCGTTGATCAACTCGATTACCTTTCACAAAGGTTTGGCGAAAACGTCTCAGACTCCAGGAAAGACGCAATTGATTAACCACTTTATTATTGATGAGAAGTGGTTTTTAGTGGATTTGCCAGGTTATGGTTTTGCCAAAGTTAGTAAAGAGAAGCGCAAGGAGTTTGAGAAGATGATCTTTGATTATTTGATACATCGAGAGAATTTGACCTGCTTGTTTGTGCTTTTGGACATACGTTTGAAGCCTCAGGCCGTGGATATTGAGTTTATGAGTCGGATGGTCGAGGATGAAATACCCTTTTATATCGTGTTTACAAAAGCCGATAAATTGTCCCAAAAGCAGGTAAATGAAAGTGTCGAGCTATACAAAAACTTTCTCTTAGAAATGTGGGATGAACTTCCTCCATTATTCATCACTTCAGCTGAGAAGCATGTGGGGAGGGAGGACATTTTAGCCTCGATCAACGAATTAATTCAAACATCCCCATACAGAATAGGGAAATAGTACTAATTTTGCCCCCGTAACAAGCGAAAAAACATGGATTTATTGAATGAAGTTGCCCATATCTCGGGAAAAAGTGGATTGTACAAAGTGTTAAAACCTACGCGCACGGGAGTAATTGTGGAGACTTTGGACGCAGCGAAACAAAAATCAGTAGTAGGTGGTCAAACACGTATTTCGGTACTTAAAGACATCTCTTTGTACCTAGATGATCACCAAGATAGCACTTTACCTTTAGCAGACTTATTCTTACAAATCCACGCGAAATTCAATGGCGTTTTACCTATTGAGGCGAAGAAATCAAGTGATGCTGAGTTATTCAGTACTTTAGCAACGGTTGTTCCTAACTACGATACGGATCGTGTATTCGCGTCAGACATCAAAAAAATCTTAAGCTGGTACTTAATTTTGGTAGCAAACGCGCCTGAGTTATTTCCTGTTGCCGCAAAAGTAGAGAAGGCTCCTAAGGCAGAGAAAGCTGCACCAGCTGAAAAGAAACCCGCTGCGAAAAAAACAGCAAAATAAACACTATGCAAATTAGGCCCATTGAACCCAGAGATAACGTGGAATTGGCGAAAGTCATTCGTGGGGCGTTGACGGAATTTGGGGCTAATAAACCAGGGACGGTCTATTTTGATCCGACCACGGATGCTTTGTATGAGCTTTTCAGAACTCCTGGATCCTATTATTATGTTGCAACTATTGACCAACAAGTGGTGGGCGGTTGTGGGATTTTTCCGACTGATAATTTACCTGAAGGGACTTGCGAACTCGTTAAATTATATTTGGCTAAAGAAGCCAGAGGCACAGGACTAGGCAAGCAACTGATGGAGGAATCAATGAGATGGGCAAAAGCAAATGGATATACTCAAGTATATTTAGAATCCATGCCTGAACTTGCAAAAGCTGTTTCAATTTATGAAAAAGTAGGATTCAAGTCGCTGGATGGACCATTAGGAAATAGTGGCCATTGTGGTTGCGATATCTGGATGCTAAAAGCCTTATAAATAAAAAGCCCTCGATAAATCGAGGGCTTTTTTTATGCTATCAGATCAATTATTTCAACGAGTTAATGTACTTCGCTAATTTAACTGCATCCTCTTTAGGCACGGTCATAGGAGCCATTGGAGGGTATCCTGGCCAATTAGATGGCTGTGGTTTTGCAATTAAAGCAACAATTTTATCTACTGAATATTTCTTCTTTGCTACATCTTTGTAAGCTGGACCTACTAAACGAGCGTCCACTTTGTGGCAAGCGAAACAAGTATATTTAGTCATTAGAGGCTTGATGTCAGCTGGAAAATCTTCCGCTTTTGCTTGAAAACCGAAAGCCATTGTTCCGAAAACGAACGTTAAAATTAGTTTAGATATGTTTTTCATACGAGGTATTTGATTAATTATATTACAAATAAAGGGATTAAAGCGTTATTATCCCAATTTATTTTGCTTGAATTGCATCAACTGCATTTCGCACGCTTCCGTGTTTCTCCAAAAGTTCTGCTGCCACCTCATCACTCACACCCGTTGCTTCTCGAACCATGCGAATGGCACGCAACACTAATTTGTGATTACTTAACTGCATGTCCACCATTTTATTACCTCTAACACGACCTAGCTGGATCATGACAGCGGTAGAAAGCATGTTTAAAACCAGTTTTTGTGCTGTTCCGGATTTCATTCGGGTACTTCCCGTCACATATTCTGGGCCTACAATTACTTCGATAGGAAATTTTGCCTCCGCAGCCACCACACTTCCACTGTTGCAAACAATGCAACCCGTTAGTATTCCTCGTGCATTAGCATCACGCAATCCTCCCAACACATAGGGTGTGCGACCTGATGCAGCAATCCCGATAACCGTATCTAAGGAATCGATACCATAGGCTTCCATATCTAACCAAGCCTGTTTTTCATCATCTTCCGCATTCTCTACAGCCTTGCGAATTGCAGAATCTCCGCCAGCTATTAAGCCTATCACCCAATCATGAGGCACACCGTAAGTAGGCGGGCATTCAGAAGCATCGACAACGCCTAAACGTCCGGAAGTTCCTGCACCGATGTAAAAAAGACGACCGCCTTGCTTCATGCGTTTCACAATTTCATGCACAAGAGGTTCGATGGCTGGAATGACTTTTTCCACCGCTAAAGGGACCGTTTTATCTTCTGCATTAATTTGGCGCAAGATGGTGTCGACCGTTTGCTTTTCTAGATCTTGGTAAGTCGAGGATGATTCCGTCGCTAAAGCACTTAAGTTTTCTGCCATCTTATTTCGATAAATCTGCGAAGTTTTGGAAGAAATGAGGAATCGTTTCTATCCCTTTGTAAAAATTAAATAAGCCATAATGCTCGTTAGGCGAGTGAATAGCATCAGAATCTAGGCCAAAACCCATTAAAATTGATTTAATTCCCAATTCTTTCTCAAACAAGGCCACTATCGGGATACTTCCCCCTCCGCGGGTAGGGACGGGTTCTTTCCCAAATGTCGTCGTCATTGCATCCGATGCCGCTTGAAAAGCAATACTGTCTGTCGGCATTAAATACCCTTCGCCACCATGGTGTGCGGTTACTTTGACCTTCACTCCTTTAGGTGCTATAGAGATAAAATGCTCTGTAAACAGGCGTGTGATTTCCGCCGAAGACTGATTAGGTACTAGGCGCATAGAAATTTTCGCGAAAGCCTTAGAAGGCAAAACCGTCTTTGCTCCTTCGCCAGTATAACCACCCCAAATTCCATTAACATCTAACGTAGGGCGAATAGAAGCACGTTCTAACGTCGTGAAGCCTTTCTCCCCGTAAACAGTGTCGATGCCTAAATCTTTTTGGTAAGCCTCTAAATCAAAAGGTGTCTGAGCCATCGCTGCCCGATCCGCTGCGCTCACTTCCATCACTCCATCGTAAAATCCAGGAATCGTAATGTGATTGAACTCATCGTGCATGGAAGAGATCATTTGGCATAAAATATTAATCGGATTCGCCACCGCACCACCATATACACCTGAATGTAAATCGCGATTCGGTCCCTGCACTTCTACTTCCATGTAGCTCAATCCACGTAACCCTACATCAATCGATGGAATATCATTCGCAATAATCGCGGTATCAGAGATTAAAATCACATCCGCTTTTAACAATTCCTTATTCGCCGCCACAAAGTTCCCCAGATTATCCGAGCCCACTTCCTCTTCTCCCTCGATCATGAACTTCACATTGCAGGCTAAATTACCCGTAGCACACATTGCCTCAAATGCCTTCACATGCATAAAAACCTGACCCTTATCATCGCAAGCACCCCGTGCATAAATCACCTCATCTTTAATCACCGGTTCGAAGGGAGGATTATCCCAAAGTTCCAAAGGATCCGCCGGTTGCACATCATAGTGCCCATAAACAAGCACTGTGGGAGCGGCGGGATCCACCATTTTCTCTCCATATACAATCGGATAACCTGGCGTTTCTTCTAATCTTACGTGATCCGCACCTGCATTTCGAAGGTTCTCTGCTATCCACTCTGCTGCCTTTTTCACATCCCCCGCATAGGCCGGGTCTGCTGAAATAGAGGGAATACGTAATAGGTCTAATAGCTCCGCCAAAAACCGATCCTTTTGAGCGGCAATAAATTCGTGTGTTGATTGCATAATAAATGAAGATAGAAAGGCTATAAACGTCCTTTTCGAGGAATAAGATACATCCGATTTTCCGTTCCTGAAATGATTCGTCCAATATTTTTACGGTGTGTAAATATCACTAAAAAAGAAATGATGAATCCAAAATAAATCAAAATCGGTAATTCCTTCCCAAATACCCCAAATTGAAGTAATAAAGGAAATACTAGCGAAGTTATCATAGAACCTAGAGAAACATAATGTGTAATCGCAAAAACAAGTAAGAAAACAAGGCTGCTTGCTAATGCAGCTTGCGGATGCAGCGCGATAACCATACCTAACGTAGTAGCTACTCCTTTTCCTCCTTTAAAGTCACAAAAAATAGGCAACAAATGACCGATGATAGCTAAAAAGCCAAATAAGATCTTCAAGGACACACACGACTCCCAATCCACTAATCCAAAAGAATATAATACCGACGCTAAGCTAGCTGCCGTAAATCCTTTTAATGCGTCTACAAACAAAACGATTGAACCCGCTTTTTTACCTAAAACACGAAACGTATTGGTTGCCCCTGCGTTACCACTTCCATGCTGACGAATATCAATACCGTGGTAGCGATCTCCATACCATATCGCTGTAGGGATAGAGCCCAACAGGTAGCTTAGTAAAGATAGGCCCACGAGTATAAATAGCATATTTGAATGGTTGTAACCGTGTAAATATAGGGCGACGAGTTTATGAAATCAAATACATCAAAAACATTCTTGAAATGTTTAAATTTTCTTCTTTGTAATGTTCTAAAAAGAGAAATTAACTGATGCCATTACTCTAAATCGTTGTGGTTTTCCATGATCCAAATAGGATAAGCGATGAAAAGCCTGAATACGTAAAATCTTGAAAATATTATCAATACCATAACCAACTTCAGCAAACGGCTTATTTGGATCCAATGAATCAAAGGTGTATTGATCTAAAAATTTAGAACGTAAAGGGTTATTTACGTCCTTCATGATTTCACGATTTTCCGTACGTTGACTACCCATCAAGATATTTCCTGAAGCAATCAAACGCCACTTCAATTTCTTAATTAAAGGAATACGGTTAAACAATAATCCTTCAAAATTATGATTGTATTGAATAGAGGCATATTTATCACTTACAAATTCAAAATAATTCATGGTTGAATATGCCGATCGTATAAAGAAGAATGTCTCATTTCCTAAGTGTGGAAACAAGAGAGGTGCTGGTAAATTAGATGGCGTATACCCTGCCGAAAAGGTATAATCAGAACGACCTAAGGAGCCTAAGCGGAAGGTTTGATACGCTTTAAAGGTGACGCGGTCATATGTAAAATCCCCACCTAGGAATCCTTTAAATCCATGCTGGTATTTCAATGTAATAACGGGTATACGCTTAGTAGCTAATGTAATCCGCTCATTTCCATTCATGATGAAAGTCTCGTTTTTAGCAAATCGTATTTCCACTGTAGCAAAGGTTTCTTGGAAATAATCTTGAACTGCAGATGCACGCCCTAATTCTGGATTTAAACGATATTGAAAACGGAATAAAGGATCGAATGAACGGGTATTCAAAGAAGTCGTTACTTTGAAGTCTTTGGAAATCTGTGTGGAAAAAAAGGCTTCTGATTCGCGTCGAAAGAAAGCACCTGAAAATGCTCCCCAACGAGTGAAAGCATAAAATAATTTATTATCGCCAATTAATTCCGGGGTTAAACCTACTCGCTCAATATCATATGAGTGGCGAATTCCTGCCACGGTCCACTTCTTTTTAGAGAATAGGTAATCAACCTCAGCTGAATATTTAGGCACTAAATCCTTTGTTCCAAAACCCACATTACCCCGTAAAATCCAATGCTGATCAAACTTAGCATCTGTTCTAAAGCCTAATCGAAAACGTGCCCCTTCTACTTTATTAATGGCAAAACTTGAAATATATGGCCCTACTTCAATAGCATTAAACCTCTTATATCCGCTCAAGATAATCTCCGCAATTTCCACATAGGTTCGTACGATAGGTAAATTTTGTACAGAGTCAATCAATGCTGAAGCCATTAAATCTTGTGTACTGAGTGGCTCATGGCGTGCAAATTTCCAAAATTCCGGATTAGGTTGCATGGCATCCATTGCCACTTCTGTCGTTAAATCATAAAAGCCTAATTCATGGGGTTTATTTACGACAAAATCCTTGTTAGAGATGTACATCTTCAACAACATCCCGGCACTTCCTTTGGTAATTTCTTCCAAATCAATCAGAAATCGAGTTCTAGCCGGTAACCATGCCCCCGAGCTGGTTTGTTCTAATTCTTGTGAAATCTTTATCTTATCGATAAAATTTAAATTAGCTCCTTTATCTACAGCCGCATCGATTTGTACCAAAGCAAAGGAGGTCGTATCTATCCACATTTGGCCTCTAAATACCAAATCCATTGAATTTTTAGGATCGAAATCCAACTGATAGCAGATATGGCCATCCACATTGACTGTATCACCTAAAAAGTAGCTATACTTACCCTTCCAATTATCCCCTATGGGACTTGCGAAGTCCTTTCCAAAAAAACCGACATAGTTTTGATAGAAATTATAATTAGCCACTAAATTTCCCCCAACCAATTGAGAGATTAAGGAGCCATCCTTGACTCCGACTCCCTTAATACTAGTCTTGGTTATTGTCTCCTTTTTTCGTTGTGGATTTTCTAAATAATAGAACTTTCCTACAGACTCAGATATGTAGGTAGGTATAACTAACTTTCCATCCTCTCCAGCTATTTTTTCAAATTTCTTAATCGCCTGAGCGATATCTTTCATCACTTTCTTTTCCTTGAATTTCTCTGAGATATTATCTACATCGAGTTCCATCTTCGCATAAGAATCATACTCGTAGGCGGTTAGCTTAGAGCGATCGTTTTTTTCTCTATTGCGAACAACACCACGCAGAATTTTAAAGGCCGGATTCTCCCCCGAATAGACAATTACCTCCGCCATTTCACGTCCAGTAGGTTCTAGCTGAAAGTCAATTTCTTGTAATTTAGATCCTCGCGTAATTTTCTTGATACGCTTTTTATAGCCTACAAAAGAGGCAAAAAGACTATCTGCTGAATACTTCGAGTTTAAATTAAACTCACCTTGAAAATTAGTGGTAGCTCCTTGACTAACCCCAACAAGACCCACAGAGGCAAATGGAATTGGATCCCCATTCTTTGCATCCGAAACACGACCTTTGATCACATACTGACCAGATAAAGGGATAA
>JBEBDF010000025.1:0-26681 GCA_041157105.1 Bacteroidota bacterium
TTTTGTGGAGGGGGTGGTAGAGGTATTCCTTTTCTTTTTCGGCGCTGTCGAAAACGAGGACCACTGAAAAAGTGTAACTTGCTTCTGTTACGGATTTGTCAAAATCAGTGACGATTGGCTTACCTACGTGAGCTGAGGCAATCATTGGAAGGGTTCCTAAAGATTTTAGGGCGCGGAAGAGTTGATTGGTTTCGGTGGTGGAGGTGGGGTTTTTGGCCCAAAACAAAACGTGATGTATAAAGGTCATTTTCGTAGACGGTTCTGCTGATGCCACAAAGGGCAAAGTGGAGGCAAGGGCGATAAAATCGCGGCGGGAGGTAGACATAGGTTTAATATTTTTTCAATTCTACAATGGAAATTCCACAAATCAAAGTGATTGTAACCGGCGTGACCGGAATGGTGGGCGAGGGCGTGATGCTGGAGGCGTTGCGGTCGCCTTTTGTGAGTGAGGTTTTGGCGATTAGTCGCAAGCCGTCTGGTCACTCGCATTCAAAATTAAAAGAGTATTTTTTGGCCGATTTTTATCAGCCAGAAGAGATCAAAGAGGTCGTGAAAGACTACGATGCTTGTCTTTTTTGCCTGGGGGTTTCGTCTGTGGGCATGAAGGAGGAGGAATTTAGACGCAAGACCTACGATTTGACATTGGGTTTTGCGGCGCAAATGCCTAAAAATATCAGCTTCAGTTATATTTCTGGGATGTCCACGGATAGCACGGAGAAGGGTTCGATCATGTGGGCGAGGGTGAAGGGTAAGACGGAGAATGATCTCAAGAAAATGGGCTTTAGGGATTCTTATTCGTTTAGACCAGGGTATTTGCAGCCAATGAAGGGGAATAAATTCACCTTGAAATACTACAAATACATCGATTGGATGTATCCGCTGCTGCTTTTGGTGGCGGGGAAGACGGCGTCGACTTTGGAAGAATTAGCCCAAGCGATGATCGAGGTTTCTGCCTTTCCAGTGGAGAAGAAGACGATAGAGGTGGTGGATATTAAGGTTTTGGCAGAACAAATGAAAAACAGAATCTAGGGGAAGTCCCGGGAAATGGGTATTTTTGCGCTGAAATGTAATACAATTTAGAATGGATAAGAAAGTAGTTTTAATGATTTTAGATGGCTGGGGCATCGCAACAAATCCCAAAGTTTCCGCTATCGACGCGGCGAAAACGCCATTTATCTCCTCGCTTTACGGCAAATATGCGCACTCGAAATTAGAGGCGTCCGGCTTAGCGGTGGGTTTGCCAGAGGGCCAAATGGGTAACTCCGAAGTGGGCCACATGAACTTAGGGGCAGGCCGCGTGGTCTACCAAAACCTCGTTCGCATCAACAAAGCAGTGACTGAAAATACCTTGGGCCAAGAGCCTGAATTAGCGAAAGCGTTCGACTACGCAAAAGCGAATAACAAGTCCGTTCACTTCATGGGTCTAGTTTCCGACGGTGGCGTTCACGCGCACATCGAGCACTTGAAATCCTTGCTTTCGACGGCGTCTGAAGCGGGTTTGGGCAAAGTTTTTGTTCACGCTTTCACAGATGGTCGTGATACGGATCCCAAATCAGGTCTGAAATTCATGACCGATTTATATCAACATACGTTAAAAACCAATACGCAAATCGCGTCCGTAACGGGTCGTTACTACGCGATGGATCGCGATAATCGCTGGGAGCGCGTGGCTTTGGCTTACAAAGCAATGGTCCACGGTGAAGGAACTCCTTCTACCGATGTTTTGAAATCCATCGAAGAAAGCTACGCGGCGGGTGTGACGGACGAATTCATCCACCCAATCATCCTGACGGATGCTTCAGGTGCTCCAGTAGGAAACATCCAAGAGGGCGACGTGGTGATTTGCTTCAACTTCCGCACCGACCGCGGTCGCGAGATCACGCAAGCTTTGACGCAACGTGATTTCCCTGAAGAGGACATGCAGAAATTGAATTTGTACTACTTGACGATGACGGAATACGATAAAGAATTCCAAAACGTCCACGTCATCTTCAACGACTCTAACTTGCCTATGACCATGGGTGAAGTTTTAGAGGGCGCTGGTAAAAAACAAATTCGCATCGCCGAAACTGAAAAATATCCACACGTTACTTTCTTCTTCTCAGGTGGCCGCGAGGCGCTTTTTGAGGGGCAACAAAATATCTTACGCAACTCCCCAAAAGTCGCGACCTACGATCTTCAACCCGAAATGTCAGCGGCAGATCTTCGCGATGCATTGATACCAGAATTAGAAAAAGAAGAGGTAGACTTCGTTTGCTTAAACTTCGCTAATCCAGACATGGTAGGGCACACGGGCGTTTTCTCTGCAGTAGTTAAGGCAGTAGAAACGGTTGATGCTTGTGCTGAGGCAGTGGTAACAGCGGGTTTAGCGCATGGCTATTCCTTCATTATCATCGCTGACCACGGAAACGCGGACGTAATGATGAACGAAGATGGTTCGCCTAACACGGCGCACTCGACAAATTTGGTTCCTTGTATTTTGGTAGACAAGAACTTCAAGCCTGAGCTTCGCGATGGCAAATTAGGGGACGTTTCACCTACGATCTTGAAACTGATGGGTGTGGCTCAACCTAAAGAGATGACGGGGGTAGCGTTGTTCTAGTCGCCCTGCGGGACTTAGTCATCGCTGCGCGATTTAGTCGCGACTGCGTCGGAGTCATCGCTACGCGATTTAGTCGCCTTCGGCTTAGTCGTCCCTGCGGGACTTAGTCGCGACTGCGTCGCTTAGTCCGGAGGGGCTTCAGTGGCTGTAAAGGCTCTTTTGTTAAAATACTTTCAATGTGCTAATTGGCATTTTCGCGTTTTGACACATTCTGTCAATACCTGGAAATGCCATTTATACTTTTATACTTTATTTTACGGATTATTGGCCATGGAGCGCAAAGAGGTGGTTTAGGCAAAATATACGATTCGCTACAGGCGAAACCAACATTGTTCTTTATTCTTTATGCTCTATACTTTGATCCGAAGGATCTTGGATGCTTTAAAATAAAAAAGCCCAGCAAATGCCGGGCCTCTTTTATTTTTCAATCGGTTGATTATCTTGATCGACGATGACGAAGACATCCTCTTTGGGGCGCTTCATATAATATTTCTCTCGCGCGTATTTTTCTAACAACGCCGGGTTCCCCATCACGGCTGAACGTTCTTGCTTCAACTCTTTTAATTTGTGCCGATAGTATTCGTGTTCAGCCTTCAAGTCAGCTAGCTCTGTATAGAGTCTATATTGAACCGTAATATCATTACTATCTAAAACGAACATCCAAACCAGCAAAACACTTGTGGAGACGTAATAGAAACGATTTGGCCCTAAAAATAGACTACGAACGCGTTCGAGCATCGAATTAGAAATTTAAACCTGGGAAATATGCGTTAGCACCTAATTCCTCCTCAATGCGAAGCAATTGGTTGTATTTTGCCATACGATCCGAACGAGAAGCAGAACCAGTTTTGATTTGGCCTGTGTTCAATGCAACTGCTAAGTCTGCGATTGTTGCATCTTCTGTCTCTCCTGAACGGTGTGACATAATGTTCTTGTATGAATTACGCTTCGCTAAGTTTACTGTATCGATTGTTTCAGTTAATGAACCGATTTGATTTACCTTCACTAAAACTGCGTTAGCTACACCTTTTTCGATACCTTGTTGTAAACGCTTCACGTTTGTTACGAATAAATCGTCACCAACTAATTGGCATTTAGAACCGATCAATTTAGTTTGCTCAGCCCAACCTGCCCAATCGTCTTCAGCCATACCATCTTCAATCGAAATGATTGGGTATTTGTCAGCCCAAGTCTTCCAGTAAGCAGCCATCTCCATCGAGTTCAATTGCTTTCCGTCTGATTTTTTGAACGTATATAAACCTGTTTTCTCATCGTAGAATTCAGAAGCTGCTGCATCCATCGCGATGAAGATTTCTTCGCCTGGCTTGTAACCTGCTTTTTCGATCGATTGCAATACGATTTCGATTGCCTCTTCGTTTGACTTGATGTTTGGTGCAAAACCACCTTCATCACCTACGTTAGTAGAATATCCTTTGGACTTCAACACACCTTTCAATGCGTGGAAAACCTCTGTACCCATACGTAAAGCTTGAGAGAAAGACTCTGCTTTCGCTGGCATGACCATGAATTCTTGGAAATCAATTGAGTTATCAGCGTGAGAACCACCATTCAAGATGTTCATCATTGGAACTGGTAACGTATTTGCGTTAACGCCACCGATGTAACGGTATAAAGATAAACCTGCCTCTTGTGCTGCTGCTTTCGCAACCGCCATAGAAACACCTAAGATCGCGTTAGCGCCTAATTTACCTTTGTTAGGAGTTCCATCTAATTCAATCATGATGTTATCGATCATGTTTTGCTCAGACACTTCTAAACCCCAAAGTTCCTCTGCAATCGATGTATTTACATTCTCAACTGCTTTTAAAACACCTTTCCCAACATAAACTGATTTGTCTTCGTCACGAAGTTCTACTGCTTCGTGGATACCTGTAGAAGCTCCAGATGGAACTGCTGCACGTCCAAAAGCACCGTCTTCGGTCTTGATATCCACCTCAATCGTTGGATTTCCGCGTGAATCTAAAATTTGTCTTGCGTGTACATACTGTATTGCACTCATCGTATTATAGTTGTTTTGATTATAGAAATACTAACTTATTGGCTAAATTGCCTTGCAAAATAACGTAAATTTTGCCTAAAATCCGTATTAAAGTCATGAAAATTCGCATCGTTTCTCTGTCATTGATCATTCTTTCACTACTGAATCTCAGCGCGTTTGCCCAAAATATAGACGTAGATGCCTTCGAAAAGAAGATCAAAGAGACGCCGAACGCTTATTTATTGGATGTACGTACCTCGGGTGAATTTGGTGGAGGACATTTGCCAAAGGCGATGAACATCGATTTTCGTTCCCCAGATTTCAATGCCAAGGTCGCGCAACTTTCCAAAGATAAACCCGTCCTTATCTACTGTCTTTCCGGCGGGCGCTCTGCCCAGGCTGCAGAGCAAATGCGTGCGGCTGGTTTTCAAGTAACAGAAATGAAAGGGGGTTATTTGAAGTGGACGACAAGGATGAAGCCATTAGAGGGTGTGCCCGATGTGAAGCATGATGCGGCCTGGAATTTGGCAGACTTCAAAAAAGAAATCCTTTCATCCGATGCCGTTGTGGTTGATTTTTATGCCAAATGGTGTGCGCCTTGCCTGAAAATGATGCCCATCGTCGATAAATTAGCCGAAGAATTCAAAGGGAAAGTGACCGTATTAAAGGTGGAAGCTGACGGAAACCAGGCCATCATGCAAGCCTACGGAATAGACGAAATCCCGAGTTTCATGGTCTTCTCTAAAGGTGAGATGATCACTAAAACATCGGGATTCCGAGAAGAAGCAGCTTTAAAGGAACTCTTTACTGCGACCAAGAAGTAGGCTTACGCTCCCAACGGTGCGCGCGTAATTCTTCTACTAATTCTTTAGATAAACCTTGGCCATCCGAAGTGGCAATATTACTTTCCACGTGCTTAATCTTGCGCATGCCCGGAATAATGGTGCCCACATCTGGATTCGAAAGAATGAAACGCAAGGCCATTTCAGGCAAATCCATTCCCTCAGGAACGAGTGGTTTCAATGCATTCGCATGATCCACACTTGAAATCAAATTCTCTGGAACGAAATAGGTCGAACGCCAATCATTAGCCGGGAAAGTCGTTTCATAGGTCATCAACCCTGTTAAACTTCCCTCATCAAAAGGAACGCGGGCAATCACACCCACATCCAATTTCTTACAAAGAGGGAATAATTGGTCTTCTGGATTTTGGTCAAAAATATTGTAAATGACCTGCACCGAAGAGATCAATCCAGTTTCCATCGTCTGCAAGCAATTGTTTGGCTCCCAACGGTTCACCGAAACACCCCAATGAGCCACTTTCCCCTCTTTCGTTAATTTCTCCACAGCCATCTTCCACTCATCGCGATCCGCCCACGCATCTTCCCACACATGGAATTGCTGTAGATCAATCTGCTCCACTTTCAGATTGCGCAAACTTTTCTCCGTATATTCTATAATGTGTGCTGCCGGGAAACAATCTTCGATTTTAAAGTGAGACTTAGATGGCCAAGTAAAGTTTTTGGGTGGAATCTTTGTCGCCGCATATATAGTCGTGTCTTTATGACGTCTCAAAAGTCCTCCTAATATTTCCTCCGATTTTCCTTCTGCATATCCCCAAGCTGTGTCAAAGAAATTACAGCCTAACTCGACCGAACGGTCTAACGATTTATTGACTTCTTCAATGTCCGAACCGGTCCATCCGGCTAATCCCCACATACCATATCCCACTTCACTTAATGCCCAATTAGTGCGGCCAAAACGTCTTGTTTTCATAATGCAGATTTTTCAAAAACTTTAAAAAATTAAACCTATTCAAATAAACTAGACCTAATAGTACGTGAAATCCCAAAAAATAACAACATAAATAACGATCTAAACATCTTTTTCTGTCAAATAATATATGTAAGCTATTATTTATCAACCGGTTAATAAACGAAATAAACCAGTAAATAGTCAATAACGCAAATAACCTAATTATAAGTGATTTAAATAGTAATCGGGTCTAGATTTGTACCACTATCTGTTCAAAACTATGACAATAACCATTAAAAAAGAACAAATCTGCGAATTAGTTATAAGCGATCAAACGATTTGTATCAAAGAAATTGAATATGTTCAGGGAGTGGGCAATTATTCAAAATTTTATCTTAACGACGGAAGATCAATTGTTACTTGTAGAACACTTAAATACTACGAGCAATTTCTAATTGAACGAGGTTTCATTCGCCCTTCAAAATCTGCTATTGTAAACGTAAATTCGATTCAAACAATCGATTTTAATCGTCAAAAGACCATAAAACTGTCTAATGACCAAAACATCTCCATTTCTCGTCGTCAAGTTAAGCCTTTGAGGGATTTGTTTAAGGCGATGGCGTAGCTGCCCCTTCGCAGCGACTTAGATAAGAGATTATAGAGTAGAGATAGACTCTCTTGATCTGCAAAGTCACTAATGGTGTAATAACGTCGAGGTACTATAAGCCATTTTCAGGTATTGACAGAAAGTGTCAAGATGCTCAAAGTTCAAAGAGCAAAGTTCAATCCAAAATCCAACCGCTAATTACTGACTACCGGCTACCGGTTACTAAGCCCCTCCGGACTCATTCCCTCCGGACTATCGACTAGCGACTAGTGACTGCCCACTGTTTACTGTCCTCCCTCCGGACTAAACTTCTCTCTACTCTCTACTCTTTTATCTCTACTCTAGTCGCCTAAAGGGCGACGTGCACCAACTTCTTTGTCTCAAAAAAGTCTTCTTTAAAACTTTTGGAAAGATGATAAACCTTGTGCTTCCTTCCAAATTCCTGTAGTTCTTCCTGCAAATCCCCTCCCTTAAGACAAAGCAATCCATTCTTAAGGTCGTGGTAACTATTCAAGCTGATCTTGTCCTTCACCCAGCCAAAGAAAGGTAACAGGCGAGTCACCGCACGAGAAACAACAAACTCAAACTCTCCATCCACGTCCTCAGCGCGACCGTGAGTAGCCGTCACATTTTTCAAACCCAGCGAGTCTGCGACACCTTGAACGACTTTGATCTTCTTGCCTATGCTATCCACTAAATGGAAATTCACTTCTGGGAATAGAATGGCTAAAGGAATACCTGGAAATCCACCACCAGTTCCTACATCAAGAATTTCGGTGCCAGGTTTAAAATCGATGAATTTAGCAATGGCTAAGGAGTGTAAGACGTGGTGCAGCATCAAATTATCAATATCCTTTCGAGAGATAACGTTGATCTTCTCATTCCATTCCGCATAAAGTGGAAACAATTGCTCGAATTGAGTTAATTGTTGCTCTGTGATGGACGGGAAATAGTGCTTGATAATGGCTGCCTTCATATTAACGTTTTTTTCTTCTGGCTTTCTTTGCTTCTGAAAGCAATTTTTTGGCCTCTGTATACTGAGCAGATTTCTTTTCAGCGTGTTCTAAAACTTCCTTACAATAATCCACCGCCTGGTCGTAATTCTCTTGCTGGTAGGAGATTCTAGCTAAACCTAGCACCGAAGCCCAATAATAGCCGGAATCAGTGGCATCAGTGGCTTTCGTGAATGCCATGCATTGCTTGAAATACTTAGTGGCATCCGCTTGGTTACGATAAACATACAAAGAATAATAGCCTAAAATATAACTTGCATAGCGGCCTGATGTGCCCTCATAACCTACTTGATGCTGGTCGATGCGACGTAGTATTTCTTTGCTCAACGAAGACGCCTCTTCAATATTTCCATTTAAAAAGGCAGAGCGCGCATAATAGCGGTGGAAATAGGGGTTATCAGGAAACGTTTCATAAGTGTATTTGGCCATACCGAAGGCCTTTTCATTCATACTTTCGATACCGTAAATCTGTAAAAGAAAGTAACGCGCTTCGGTCCGGGTGTAGAAAGCTTGGTAGCTCACTTTTTCTAATTGAGCGATTCCTTGACTCTTGTTTGCCTTAGGGAATAACCAGAGGACAGGTCTTAATAAAGGGAAGTTCTGCTTAATGAAGAAGTAGTAGTAGTTATATAATCCGTCGCCGAACATCAGTTCAGGGCTGAAATCAGCAAAATTGCGGGAATATTCGAGGTACTTTAGGGCATTTTTGGCGGCTAAAGTAGCACGCGTCCAGTGCTTGCGCTCGGCATGAAGACGGCCTTTAAAGCCGTAGGCGGCGGCCATGAAGAAGGCGGCTTCTGGATTTTCGGTTTCATCGTAGATTTTTTCGGCCTTCTCGATGCTTTTATCCATGTATTCAATCAATCGATCGTCATAGACTTCACTTTTCGTATTAGGAACGATTTTCCACCACTGCATCAGCCCCAATAAAAAATCAGGAAGGGGATGATCTGGGTACTTAATCTTTAAAAAATTGAATTCGCGTTCAGCTTCCGGGAAATGGAAGTTATACATTTGGTTGATGGCCACAGTGGCCTCGGTCTGAACTTCGGTGGTGAGTAACAGCATTCCTTTGGAACGCTCCTTCTCCGCCTCATCCGCCTTCTTCCACCATTGTGCATTCGAATCGAAAGCGGGTAGAAGAAGGCCGAAAATTAAGGCTAAAATGCTAAGATGATATCTCAATTTGATCTCCATTTTGGTTTAAGAATTTAAATTCTGTTATGCCAAATGAGGAATCTTCCATAATCGTAATCCAGGTCTTGTATTTCATAAACCAATTCATACGAATAGAAGGGAAACCTTTTGTGAAATAAGCGCTCAAGAAGGGGTGCACTAAAATGGTCAACTTCTTCTCGTTTTGCTTCGTCAACAAATGTTCCAAATGCTGTTCTACAATGTCAGAAACCGCAATACTCGCCGTAATACTTCCTGTTCCGCCGCAGCTAGGACAGGTTTCGTGCGTGGCTACGTTCATCTCTGGACGCACACGCTGGCGGGTAATCTGCATCAAGCCAAACTTGGTTAACGGCAAAATGGTGTATTTAGAACGATCCCCGCGCATTTCATCGCGCATGATGTCCTGAATTAACTTGCGGTTTTCGGCCTTCTTCATATCAATGAAGTCGATCACGATAATTCCGCCCATATCGCGTAAACGCAATTGGCGAGCTACTTCTTTCGCAGCTTCCCGGTTCACACTTAAGGCAGTGGCTTCTTGATCATCTTCAGAATTCGATTTATTTCCCGAATTCACATCGATCACGTGCAATGCTTCCGTGTGTTCCACGATTAAATAGCCTCCACCAGGCAAAGAAACCGAACGGCCAAAAAGCATTTTCAATTGCTTTTCAATGCCCAATTGCTCGAATAACTTGGTTTTGCTTTGGTGTAACTTAACAATCTTCTCCTTTTCAGGAGCGACATTGTGTACATAGCCTTTTGCCTCATTGTACAATTCTGGTGTATCAACGATGACATTATCGAAATCATTGTTCAACAGGTCGCGTAACATCGAAGTAGCGCGGCTCATTTCCCCAATAATACGATCTCCAGCTTTCGCATCGACTAATTTCACTAAACCCTCTTCCCATTTCGCAATGGAATCTTTCAGGTCGCGCTCCATTTCTTCCACAGCTTTGCCTTCCGCCACGGTACGTACAATTACGCCGTAATTTTTCGGCTTAATTGAGTTCATTAGCTTTTGGAGGCGATTGCGTTCTGCTTTCGACGTGATCTTTTTCGAGATATTCACACCGTTCGCAAAGGGAACTAAAACAAGGAAACGACCTGCGATAGAAATATCGCACGATAGACGAGGGCCTTTAGTAGAAATAGGCTCTTTAACGACTTGAACTAAAGCTAAATGTCCTTTTTGAACGGCTTTTTCGATCTTCCCTAATTTATCAATTTCGGGCTCGAGCTTGAAGTTCTCTAAGCGAATAACTTTCGTTTTTTTCGTCATTACCTCCCGCGTAAACTTCTGCAGGGTAGGTAAATTAGGGCCAAGGTCATGGTAATGCAAGAATGCATCTTTCTCATAACCGATGTCAATAAAAGCGGCGTTCAGTCCAGAAACCAATTTTTTCACCGTTCCGAGGTAAATGTCCCCTACGGAAAACTGGGGTTCTGACTGTTCAATATGGTACTCTACAATCCTTTTGTCATGCAAAAGGGCGATCCGATCCCCCTTGGGAGTCGAATTAATGATTAATTCATTGCTCACAATTTATGTCGAGAAGAAGGGTGCAAGGCTTTATAGCCTAGATAGTCTAAATATACAGGAATTTAAACGCCAAAAACAGGCTATTTCGAAAAATGCCTGTTCCTGCGTTACCTAAATTCAAATCCCAAAATGGAAAATGGATTTATGAAGACTATTTCTTCTTGTGACGATTCTTGCGAAGACGCTTCTTTCTTTTGTGAGTAGAGATCTTGTGACGTTTTCTTTTTTTACCGCAAGGCATAATGTTAAGAATTAATGTGTTAATACTATACGAAGTTGACTTTCAACCTCAATGATCCTGCATTTCTGCAAGCAACTCTTTCGCGGCTTTCTGCTCTTGTGCGTCCTTAGATTGCTCTAAAACGCGTTTCAAGACCTTCTGCGCCTCTTCTTTTTTATCTAACTGGGCTAAACAAAAACCGAGATTTAACGCGGCTTTATGGTTATTTGGCTCCAGCTTCAATATCTGGGTGAATCGTTCTTGGCCTTTGCCAAACTGATTCGATTTAATCGATAATATCCCTAAATTAAACAGCGCAGGCACAAACGTGGGCTCCTGTTCAATCACCTCGCGAAGTAGCGTAATGCCCTTCATCGGAGTGGGTGTGTCTACGTAAGTCATCGCCATGTTCGATTTTACCAGCAAGTTACTCGGGTCTAGTGCCAAAGCCTTCGTAAAGTAAATTCTCGCCTTTTCGCCCATCTTAGTCCCTTTCTGCGCATTCAAAGCATACGTTTGTGCTTCAAAAAACAGCTGACCGGCACGTAAAATGTTCGTCAAACTGGGATGCTGATCTGCATAATTTGCCGCATAAATCGCAGCTGAATCATACCGACTCGCATTCATAAAAGCACGCATCAGATTCTCTAAGGCTTTCGCCTGTGTTGCATCTGTCTTAGCTGCGGCAAAAGCAGATTTCAAACCTGAAATCTCTTTTACTTGGGCTGGAGTCAAAGGACTCGCATGTTCCTCTTTCTCTGCTGCTTTTTCCGTCTTTTCGCTTCCCGCGTCTCGGTTAGCGCCCCCCGAAGGAGATGTTTGTGTCTTTCCCGCCACATTACCTTTCGGTAAAGAGTACAATAGGGCGCTTATCCCTAGGCCTACCAGAAGAATGACCAACAGGTTTTTTTTCATTATTCTAGACCCTTTTCAGCTATACAGCCTATTTAGTGGGGTCAGTACTCGTTTTTACTTGCTCTACAAACACTTTCGCTGGCTTAAAGCTAGGCACATAATGTGCATCGATCGTGATCGCTGTATTCTTAGAAATGTTGCGAGCGATCTTCTGCGCGCGTTTTTTGTTAATGAAGCTACCAAAACCGCGAACATAAATATTCTCTTGGTTAGCTAAGTTGTTTTTTACTACTTCGAAAAATGACTCTAACGTTTCCGATACATCTTTCTTATCAATCCCTGTTTTGCTGGCAATCTCAGCAATTACATCTGCCTTAGTCACGGTTTTTAATTTATTAAATGATGATTCTTAGGTAATTACAATTTCCCTTCTGTAAAAGGGACACAAAAGTAACGTTTTTCTCTCAATTCTCTAAGAAATCTTTCGAATTCAGGGTGATTTTTTTCGTAAATTTGATTTTATCCATGCAAAAAAGCCCTTTACATCCTTTTTCGGCCACAATAATGGCTTGGTACGCTGAGCACCAGCGTGAGCTGCCTTGGCGCCAAACGAAGGACCCTTACGCGATCTGGTTATCCGAAATCATCTTGCAACAAACCCGCGTAGCGCAGG
Organism: Bacteroidota bacterium; assembly: GCA_041157105.1. Classification (GTDB taxonomy): domain Bacteria; phylum Bacteroidota; class Bacteroidia; order Cytophagales; family Spirosomataceae; genus Aquirufa. The sequence continues at coordinate 12,450 of JBEBDF010000025.1, forward strand.
GATTACCTTATTATGAGCGATTGCTCGCCGCTTTTCCCACGGTGCGCGATCTTGCAGAGGCGCCGGAGGCCCCCTTACTTCGCTTGTGGCAGGGTTTAGGCTATTATTCTCGAGCTCGGAATTTACAAAAGGCCGCCCAAATGATCATGCGGGATTTCGCCGGGGAATTTCCTCGCACGTATGATGAGATTATTACATTACCCGGCGTGGGCCCGTATACCGCCGCGGCCATTGCATCCTTTGCTTTTAATGAGGCCAAAGCGGTAGTCGACGGCAATGTCTACCGGGTTTTGTCTCGCGTATTTGCAGTCGAAACCGATATAGCGTCCTCAGCCGCTCGAGGTGTTTTTACCTCTCTTGCCCAATCGCTGATTCCATCACAGGATCCGGCTGGGTTTAACCAGGCGATCATGGAGTTTGGGGCCTTGCAGTGTACGCCGTCGCCGTCGTGTGCTGTTTGTCCTTTAGCTCTTTTTTGTCAGTCAAATCAGGCCAAAAAAGTAGCAGATTATCCTGTTAAATCGAAGAAAACGAAGGTCAAAGCAATAGAGATGAACTACCTGGTCATCGAACAAAAAGGACAGCTTTTAGTGCGAGAACGTACCGAAAACGGCATTTGGAAAGGTTTATGGGAATTTTACTTACTCGAAGATCAGGCGAGCTGGCTACCCATTTCGCGGCAGGCATTAAAGTCCCCGCCGGTGCATCTTTTAAGTCACCGAAAAATTACATGCGATGCTTGGCATGTTCAAGTTCCTGATAATTTTGTCCTTGCGATTCCGGAGGGTTATGTCTGGATGAGCCCCTCAGAGTTCGAGAGCAAAGGAAAACCCGTTTTGCTTTTGAACCTAATAACTGATAATTTAGAATGTCCTATTTTACAAGACATAACGCCCACGTACCTTTAGGCGATGCAAGAAGCCTTGCTGAGCTAACCCTTTAAAAAACAAATCATTATGGCTGGAGTAAACAAAGTTATTTTATTAGGAAATTTAGGCGCTGACCCAGAAGTTCGCGCACTTCCTAGTGGTGTAAAAGTGGCAAACATTAACATTGCGACCTCTGAGTCGTATACCGGAAAGGATGGACAAAGAGTAGACCAAACCGAATGGCACCGCATCGAGCTTTGGGATAACTTAGCAAACATCGCCGAGCAATATTTAAAGAAAGGGAATCAAGTTTACATCGAGGGAAAAATTCGTTCCGAAGAGTGGCAAGATAAAAATGGCGCAACCGTGCGTGGCTATAAAATTCGTGCTACATCGATGAATCTAATCGGCGGTCGCAATGAAGGTTCTCCTGCTGGTGCGCCTGCAGCGGAAAGACCGAAGCCAGAACCCGTACTAGCGGGCGCGCCTAAGTCTGATCCATTTCCACCCATGATGGAAGAAGGGGACGATCTGCCGTTTTAAATTTTTGATACAAAAAAGGGGATATCGCATTTCGTATTCCCTTTTTTGTAAATTTGTGTCGATCAGTTCACCCAACATATGGACCCAGACCCCTTACCCAATCTGTTATTACTCGCCGTGGAGCCTTCCATTAGTGTGAGTTCGATTGCGCTTATTTCCTTTATTTTAGTGGCCCTATTGTTTCTGTCTGCTGTTTTAGCTGGATCAGAGGTGGCCTTCTTTTCATTGAATGCAGACCAACGTATAAGCTTGCGTGAGAGTGAGACCAGTAGTGAGAAAACGGTGAGTCAATTACTCGATAAACCACAACAATTACTGGCTACTTTGTTGATTTCCATCAACTTTGTTAATATTATTTTCATTACGCTGGCAAATTATTTGACCTCCCAGATTCTAGGGGAGCAATCGATGGAAACGGTTTTGGTCACGCTATTTTTATTGTTTGGGGTGACGTTTATCATTACGTTTTTTGGTGAATTGATTCCCAAAGTCTGGGCGCAACAGAATAACCTGAACTTCGCGCGCTATTCAGCCCCGCTTATTAGCTTTCTGAATTTTGTATTCTCTCCGCTCTCTAAGGCGTTGTTAGGCATTTCTGGGTTAATCGAGAAGCGTGTAAAGAAGAAGTCGTACACGCTGACTTCGCAGGAATTGAATCAGGCGCTGGAGATTACCACAGATGAAAATACCAGTGATCGAGAAAAAGATATTTTGCGGGGGATTCTGAATTTTGGGAATATCTCCGTGAAATCGGTCATGAAGGCGCGCAGAGATATTATTGCCTTCGATACGAGTATGAATTTCCACGAATTGATGGACCTCATTAATAAGAATGGGTATTCGCGTGTGCCCGTGTACAACGAAACCATCGATAAAATCGAGGGGATTTTATACATCAAAGATTTATTGAAACATATCGACCAGGACGAGAATTTTGACTGGTTGCCGCTTTTACATAGTCCATTCTTTGTGCCGGAAAACAAGAAAATCGATGATTTGCTTTACGATTTTCAAGAGAAAAGAGTACACATGGCCATCATTGTGAATGAATACGGTGAAACGGAGGGGCTAGCTACTATGGAGGATATCATCGAGGAGATCGTGGGCGAGATCAACGATGAGTTCGATGAGGTGGAAGCGGATTACAAGAAATTAGCGGACAATGTCTATGTGTTCGAGGCGAAGACTTCGCTGAATGATTTTTGCCGGGTATTCGAAATGGAGTCTACCTATTTCGAGAAGGCCAAAGGCGAAAGTGAAACGCTAGCTGGATTGATTATCGAACTTTTTGGTCGTATTCCGAGCGCTGGAGAGGACATCGAGTTCGAAGACTTCAGCTTCAAAGTGCAGTCTGTGGATATGCGACGCATCAAAAAAGTACGCGTAACGCATCGGCCGCCGGCTGACCTAGATGATTCCAAAAACTAGGTAACAATCATCAACTTCGCAAAACTCAATAAGAGCGTCTTTTCGCCTACCCCTTTCTCAAAATCAATTACGGCTTTGCGTTCCGCGCCATTGACTTCGATTCGTTTGATGAGGCCGAAACCGAATTTAGCATGTTCGACTTTTTGGCCGGCAGCTAAGGCTAGGGCATCCGTGGCCTGGAAGTTCGCTGAAACCACGTGCTGGTAATTCGTGTTCGTCGAGGGCTTCTGAATCAGCTGAGCAGCTGAAGGAGCTGGTTTCGAGGTGAAACCGGTCTTTTGGACAGGACGGAAGCTCGAAACTTCTTTAGGCGCGTTCGCTGGCTTCGCCATCCTCACAAAGTTAGGATCTAATTCATTCAAGAAGCGACTCGGTTCGCACGCTTTTAATCGGCCAAACTGATAGCGTGATTCCGCATAGGATATCATCAACTTCTTTTCTGCCCGAGTCACCGCCACATAAAACAAGCGACGCTCTTCTTCGAGGTCCTGTTGGGATTGCAACATCATTTGGGACGGGAATAAATCCTCTTCCAGCCCTACTAAAAAGACACGATTAAACTCCAAACCCTTCGCCGAGTGAATCGTCATCAAAGTCACCTTATCACGATCCGCCGGATCCTCGTCCGCATCCGCGTTAGTTAACAGGGAAACCGACTGCAAGAAGGTCGCGAGCGACTTGTCTTCGTTCTCGGGATTGTCCACGAAGGACTTGATGGCATTCAGTAATTCTTGTAAGTTTTGGTAGCGAGCTAAACCTTCGACCGTCTTGTCTTCATATAATTCACGCATCAACCCGGAGGCTTTCGCCACGTGGTTCGCCACCTCGTAGGCATCCTTTTTCTCGACCTCGACCATCAATTTGAACGACTTGATCAAATCAGAGAAAGCCTCGATTCCAGCACTTCCGCGTGCCGCATTGAATTGCCCAATGTTCGAAACGATGTCCCAAACTGGCACGTTATTCTCCGCCGCCGTCACGACAATTTTCGCGATAGTTGTATCACCGATGCCGCGTTTAGGCAAGTTGATGATGCGCTTGAAGGCCTCCTCATCGTTTTGATTTACCGTAAAACGCAGGTAACCTAAAACGTCCTTAATCTCCTTGCGTTGGTAGAAAGATACACCACCGATAATGCGGTATTTGATATTCAAGCGGCGCAAGGCCTCCTCAAAGGAACGAGACTGGGCATTTGTGCGGTATAAAATAGCAAAGTCAGACCAGGTGAGATTCTCTTTTTGAGCTGCTTCGAAAATCGTGGAGGCAATCATCCTACCTTCCTCGTTATCACTAGAGGCGCGAATGATGACGATGTCTTCGCCGTCCTCGTTTGAGGTGAAGACGTCTTTCTTTAATTGGTTTTTATTTCGGGAAATAATCGAATTCGCCACAGCCACAATGGCCTTCGTGGAACGGTAATTCTCTTCTAATTTAATGGTCACTAAATCCGAATAGTCCCGCTCAAAATTCAAGATATTCTGGATATCCGCGCCGCGGAAGGCATAAATAGATTGGGCATCATCGCCTACCACGCAGATGTTGCGGTTCACGGCGGATAACTTCTTCGTGATCAAATATTGGGACACGTTCGTATCCTGAAACTCATCCACCATCACGTGCTTGAACTTGTGTTGGTATTTATTCAACACGTCCAAATGGTCGCGGAAGAGGATGTTTGTTTGGAATAATAAATCATCGAAATCCATCGCGTTTGCGGCGAAACACCGCGCGCAATAGAGCTGGTATAATTCGCCCATGGCTGGGATGCGCGCTAGGCGATCTTCTTCGGCTAAAATGGAAGAGCCGGTGTATTGTGCCGGACCGATTAAGCGGTTTTTCGCGTTAGAAATTCGGTTCAAGACCAAATTCACTTTGTATACTTTATCGTCTAAATTCTTCTCCTTGATCAGCGCGCGAATCAGGGATTTGGAATCGTCTGTATCGTAAATGGAAAAGTTCGAGGTGTAGCCGAGGCGGGTGCCTTCGAAACGAAGAATTTTGGCAAAAATCGAGTGAAACGTACCCATCCAAATGTTCTTCGCCGCATTGCCTATCACCGTTTCAATCCGGTGACGCATCTCGCCCGCCGCCTTGTTCGTAAAAGTCAACAGCAAGATCGCAAAGGGATCCACGCCGGTCTCAATTAAATGCGCCGTACGATACGTCAGCACGCGGGTCTTTCCAGATCCGGCACCGGCGATGATCATCAAAGGACCATCAATATGTTCGACTGCTTTTCGTTGAGGCTCGTTCAGGCCAGCTAGGTAATCCATCTGTTTTGGGCTAATCAATTAGGGTTTCAAAAATACGAAATTAAGCCCGGATTTGCCCTATGAAATTAGACTTTGTAGTATCTTTTTTGGCGGTCAAAAAAGGTCAAAATCGCCGCCCAAATCAGCACATAAATCAGTGCTCCAGCGAGCGAAGCGTTTATTTTGTCCGTAAAAAATGGCTCGATTCCTTGTGAATAAATCCAAGATGTTAGGCCTTCGTCACCTATTTTAATCATTCCCAAAACCCGCGGAATGATTCCCGAGAAGAAAAACACGAGCATGGGGTTCATCCCGAAGATCAAAACCGGCTTCCAATACCGATCCGATTGAATCGTCGCCTGCAAAACTGCGAGCAACAACAGATCCCAACCCGCAGCCACCAATACATAGGAACTTGTCCACAAAGCCTTGTTAATCGGAAAATACCAGCCCCAAACCGTACCCGCCACTAACGCAAGGGCCCCCACTGCAAACAATACTGAAGCCTTCGGACTCCCTCCCTTCGGACTCCCCCCCTCCGGACTCCCTTGTAAATACCTCCCCGCAAACAATCCCGCTAAGCCTGTTGCGAGCGCTGGTAGGGTACTCAGGATTCCCTCCGGATCCCAGGTTTTAGCAGACGCCCACAGATGGCCTTCCAATAAATAATTATCTAACCAAGCGGCTAAGTTTTTATTCACCTCCAGATTCGCCGCACCGATACCCGGTACATCAACGAAACTCATCAAGGCCCAGTAGCCTAATAGACTCGCGATAAAAACAACAATCTGAATTCGCAAAGTGGCATAAAAATGCAATAATCCCACGAGTAAATATACCACCGCAATTCGCTGCAAGACTCCCGGAATACGGACACTTTCGAAGTCAGTCAACCCAGAGAAACACAATCCGATCATCAGCACAAAAGCACCCACTGCCACCCAACACTGCCTCCGCAACGGGTAATCCCCTAAAAAGGCAATCGTGGATAAAGCCATCGCGAGTAAGCGAACGATGAAAGTAAAGTCACCCGCATGGATTTTGGAGAAAAAACTCAGCGACAATCCCAGCAAGAAAATCCGCAAGGCACGCTTAAATATCTTCAATAATTGATCCTCCGAGGGCTTCGATAAAACCGTCGAAATCCCCACGATAAAGAGGAAGGACGGAAACACGAGATCGGTCAGCGTGTAGCCATGCCACTCCGCGTGTTCCAGCGGCGCATAAATATGATCCCAGTCCCCCGGATTATTCACAATCGTCATCAAAATAACCGTGAGTCCGCGGAAAATGTCAATCGATAAAAGTCGTTTATTCTCCATATTAATGATGCCCTGCATTTTTCTCGCCGGCAGGAATGGCCAGTGTTAATTTATTTTCCTTCGTAGGTAAGGGGCAAGTCGCAAACGGCGTGAAAGCACATGGCGGGTTGTATGCCTTATTAAAATCCAAGGTCACGGTTCCGTCCGCATTAAATCCTTTCGTATCTAAGAATCGGCCTCCGCCGTAGGTCGACGTTTTATTCGTTGCATCGCCAAAAACGACAAAGAAATCCTCTTTCGTCTCTCCCGGCCCCGCCTCTAGGCGATAGGTCTTCCCATCCACTTGAAACTCCAATAATCCGGGAGAATCCTCTTGGTAAGAACGACCCGTGATGTCGATGATGGTTACTTTTTTGCCGACTGTGGGGATGAATTTGGCCTTGATTTTCCATTTAGAATCGGCCGGGAAATGTTCGATTCCGTGAAAGGCTTTTAGGTATTCCCCCTCCAAATCCCGCAGTCGAATCGCAAATTTATCTCCTCGCTTGATGATAAACCAATGGAGGGATTGGTGGCTGATGACGGTAGATTTATCGTCCGAAGAGTAAATAACCTCATTATTATAAAATACTTGATTATTTTTCAAGATGACCTTCCCTAAAGACGCCTCCGCGTGTGGGAAGACAAAGTCATTCGATTCTGCTCCTCCAATGGTGTTTTCACCCTCCTTCAGCCAAAACAACCCAGCTAAATTCAACCAGCCTGTTTCTGACTTGAGGCTGGCCTCTCTTTTAGCATAAAAATCCGAATAATCCTCCTGGGAACGCGCTGTGAACGCTAACAAGGTGAGGCACAAAAATAGGCTCTTTTTCATAGGGAGATATTTGCCTAAAAATACTAAATTACCTTAGAAAATTAAGCTCATGAACCCGCAAATCTACGAACTAGGCGATAGCGCACTTACGATTGAATTCGGCAACGAAATCAGCGGAAGCCTACACCAGGAGGTCATGAAGCGGTTTTATCAGTTTCAATCCGTTCCATTACCGGGGACCTTAGATCTGATTCCAGCCTACACCAGCTTGACCATCGTGTTTGATTTACGGGTGGTGGCGAGCCGGTTTCAGGGTTTGGCAGGAATGAAAAGCTTGATAGAAGAAAAATTAGCCGAACCCTTTTCAGCGCTTATCCCTGAGGGGCGCCTCCACGAAATTCCTTGCCTTTACGAAGGGCCTGACTTAGCTTCGGTGGCCTCCGCTTGTGGACTCACAGAAAAAGAGGTCATCGCCATTCACAGCGAAAAAGAATACACCGTTTTCTTCCTCGGCTTCTTGCCGGGATTCGCCTACATGGGCACGACAGATGCGCGAATTACGGTAGCTAGAAAAGAGAAACCTTTGGAAATAAAAGCGGGAGACATCGGTCTAGCAGGCAATCAAACCGGGATTTACCCGAGCGCTTCTCCGGGTGGCTGGCAAATCATCGGTCGCACGGATACCATTCCACATTTCAGAGCGGGAGACCGCGTTCGTTTTATCCCCGTGCCCGCATGAAGCTGATCAAAAAAGGTTTATTGGATACCTGGCAGAGCCTTCCTATCTATGGAATGCAGCACGAGGGAATTCCTCCCGGAGGTGCGATGGATATCTTTTCCTTACAGATTGCGAATGCGCTCGTGGGGAATGACGTATACGACAAGGCACTGGAGATGCACTTTCCAGCTGGAGTTTATCAATTTGAGAAAAGTACTTTACTCGCGGTATGTGGAGCGGACTTTACGGCCTGCATTGATCACGTGAGTATTCCGATGAACCAGCCTATCAAGGTGCCGCCCGGAGCTATTTTGAGTTTTGCAAAACCAGTTTCAGGCCAAAGAGTCTACGTCGCCACCCGTCCTTTAACAGACGAACAGGTTTCCCGCGTAAAGATTCTGCCTTGGTCGATGAACCCAGAAAATGTACTGACGGATGAGCCGATTCGCATACTGTGTGGTCGCGAATGGGACCAGATTAAGGCTTGTTCGCAGCAGCTATTTTTAAGTAAATCGTTTGCCATTTCGCCTACCTCGAATCGGATGGGCTACCAATTAATTCAGGAACCGCTGAAAATGCAATCTGTCACTCCTTTACTTTCGTCCGCCGTGACCGCGGGGACTATACAATTGCTCCCCTCAGGGCAAGTGATTATCTTATTGGCGGGACATCAGACGACAGGTGGATATCCGCGTTTAGCGCATGTGATTTCGGCGGACCTTCCTCGCCTTGCCCAAAAAGGCCCCGGCGATAGCCTCCACTTCACCTTAACAGATCCAACGACGGCGGAATATGAGTGGATTTTTATACAAAATTATTTGCAACAAGTTCGGAATGTGTGTGCGCTGAAACTAAGCCAGCATCGATTCGATCACCACTAATTCATCGCGAAGACGCGCCGCTAATGGGAAGTCAAGATCGCGTGCGGCTTTCTCCATCTCTTTTCGAATGGTTTCAGATTGCTTCTTCAGCTCCTCCGGCTTCATGTAAGCTAATAATGGATCTGCCGCGACAGGTGCTTGATCCGGATGAATCGTGTAATTTTTGGTGGGTTTCGCCATCCGATCCGCGATGGAGGTTTGCTCCATGATTTCGTCGTGTGAGCGCCAAATCGTTTTAGGTGTAATGCCGTGCTTTTCGTTGTAGGCCATTTGGATAGCGCGGCGGCGGTTTGTTTCCGAAATCGCGAGTTCCATCGAGCCCGTGATCTTGTCCCCGTACATTAATACCTTGCCATTTTCGTTACGTGCCGCACGACCGATGGTTTGAATCAGCGAGCGAATATCACGCAAGAATCCTTCTTTGTCCGCATCCATAATCGCGACTAAAGAAACCTCCGGTAAGTCTAACCCTTCTCTCAATAAGTTCACCCCTACTAATACGTCGATGACGCCTAAACGCAAATTCCGAAGAATCTCGACACGTTCCAAAGTTTTCACTTCGGAGTGAATGTACTGGCATTTGATTCCTACGCGGTCGAGGTATTTCGAAAGTTCCTCGGCCATCCGCTTCGTTAGCGTAGTAATTAAAACACGCTCGTTTTTCTTGATGCGGTCGTAGACCTCTTCTAGTAAATTATCAATTTGGTTTTTCGTAGGACGGACTTCGATTAATGGGTCCAAAAGCCCCGTAGGCCGTATAATCTGCTCAACCACGACTCCTTCCGAGCGTCGCAATTCGTAATCTGAAGGCGTGGCGGAGACGAAGATGGTTTGGCCAATTAAGTCTTCGAATTCATCGAATTTCAAAGGGCGGTTGTCCATCGCCGAAGGCAAACGGAAACCATATTCCACTAAGGATTCTTTTCTAGAGCGGTCCCCGCCATACATCGCGCGGATTTGAGGCATCGTGGCGTGGCTTTCGTCCACGACCATCAAAAAGTCGTCTGGGAAGAAGTCTAAAAGACAGAAGGGGCGCTGGCCGGATTTTCTTTGGTCAAAATAACGTGAATAATTCTCGATGCCAGAACAATAACCGAGTTCACGCATCATCTCCAAGTCAAACTCAGTCCGCTGCTTAATACGCTCCGCCTCTGTGAGACGACCTTCGCGGCCGAAATAAGAAATCTGGTTGACTAAATCCTCTTGAATATGAGAAATTGCATTGTTCAAAGTCTCGCGGCCCGTCACGAACAAATTCGCTGGAAAAACGGCCACCATCGTCTCCGAGGAGATTTTCTTACCCGTCCACGGATCGATGCGGTGAATCTCCTCGATCTCATCGCCAAAAAACACAAAGCGATAGCCGAAGTCCGCATAAGCTAAAAAAATGTCCACCGTGTCGCCCTTCACCCGGAACGTTCCACGCAAGAATTCGCCTTCAGTACGAGCATATAGAATTTCCACTAGTCGGAATAAAAACTGGTTACGAGAGATAACATCTCCTACGGCGACACGCATAATGGAGTTGCGGTATTCATCCGGATTTCCCATACCGTAAATACAGGAAACGGAAGCAATCACAATGATGTCGCGGCGTCCAGACATCAAAGAAGAGGTCGTCGCCAAACGTAATTTTTCAATCTCCTGGTTAATAGAGAGATCTTTTTCTATGTAAGTCCCCGTGGAAGCAATGAAGGCTTCAGGCTGGTAATAATCGTAATAGGAGATGAAATACTCGACCGCATTCTCTGGGAAAAAGTGCTTGAATTCCCCGTATAATTGAGCGGCGAGGGTCTTGTTATGACTCAAAATCAGCGTAGGCCGATTCACTTGCTGGATCACATTCGCGATCGTAAAGGTCTTTCCAGAACCCGTCACACCTAGCAGCGTTTGTGCCTGTTCTTCCTTCTTTACTCCCTCGACTAATTGCCGAATCGCCTCCGGCTGATCACCAGTAGGTTTGTAAGAAGAAGTCAGTTTAAAATCCATCCCGAAATATACGAATAATGGAGAGGATTAGTCGGGGGGAAATACTATTTTTGATAAAAATCAAACCGATCAATGATTAGACTTGCACTCCTTTTTTTCAGCCTAAGCTCCTTCTCTTGTAAATCGCAGGAACCGGTAGCTCCTGCCATTAATATGAATGACTTTGTAGTACCTCCACGGAAGGAATATACATTTGCCGAAAAACCGTTTTGGGCGGATGAGTTCGACAAAGATGGTCTGCCAGATGATACGAAATGGGGATATGACGTAGGAAATAGTGGCTGGGGAAATAATGAGTTGCAGAATTATACAAAGGCGAATATCAAAAATGCCCATATCGAAAATGGTATTTTAACAATCGAAGCGATTAAGGAGAAACTAGGCAGTAGTAATTACACGTCCGCACGTTTAGTCACAAAGGGTAAAAATGATTTCTTATATGGTCGGGTGGAGGCTAAAGCAAAAATCCCTGCCGGACGTGGAAACTGGCCGGCGATCTGGATGCTAGCGAGTCAATCGGATTATGGTTCACAGTTTTGGCCTGATAACGGCGAGATTGATATCTTAGAACACGTAGGATATGATCCAGGAGTAATGCATGCAAGTATACACACAAAAGCTTTTAATCACGTGATAGGAACGCAAAAGACAGCAACGACGCTTTTGGATAAGTGGGATACGGAATTTCATGTGTTCCGCATTGACTGGACCCCGGATTACATTCGAGCGTTTATCGACGGTAAACAATATTTTGAGTTCCAAAATCCAAAAGGCAGCTGGGAACAATGGCCTTTTGACAAGAAACAACACATTCTAATGAACTTAGCGATAGGTGGAAATTGGGGTGGACAAAAAGGGGTAGATGACTCTATTTTCCCTAATAAATTCCAAATCGATTACATTCGCGTTTACGCACTTAACCCCTAATCATGAAATACCCGAAGGCCGCCGAGGCATTTGACCGATTACTTGAGATCATGGATGACCTGAGGGAGAAATGCCCTTGGGACAAAAAGCAAACGCTGGAATCGCTTCGCCATTTAACCATCGAAGAGACCTATGAACTTTCCGATGCGATTATGGAAAATGATTTAGCGGAAATCCGAAAGGAACTGGGGGACATCTTCTTGCACCTTGTTTTTTACAGCAAAATAGGCTCAGAAAAAGGGGCATTCGATGTCAGCGATGTGCTAAACGGGGTTTGCGAAAAATTGATTAGCCGTCATCCACATATCTACGGTGATGTCGTGGCTGAGACCGAAGAGCAGGTGAAACAGAACTGGGAAGCACTCAAGTTAAAAGAAGGGAACAAATCAGTTTTAGGTGGCGTTCCGGGATCTTTGCCAGCACTTGTGAAGGCGATGCGCATTCAGGAAAAGGCGCGCGGTGCGGGTTTTGACTGGGAAGAAAAAGAACAGGTATGGGAGAAAGTGGAGGAGGAGTTAGGCGAATTCAAGGAGACTTTTGTGGGCAAAGAATTAGATGCCAATAGTAAAGCGGAGGCCGAGGGCGAACTAGGAGATTTAATCTTCAGCCTCGTGAACTTTGCGCGATTCATCGATATCAATCCAGAAACAGCGGTCGAAAGGACAAACAAGAAATTCATCAAACGCTTCCAGCACCTCGAAAAGCGCGCAAAAGAGAATGGAAAGGCGCTTTCGGAGATGACTTTGGCAGAAATGGATGTCTACTGGAATGAAGCGAAAACGCTCTAGTTTATGCTAAATTGATAGGCTGTCTTCGATTTATAGACTTCCCCTGGACGCAACACTGTGCTAGGAAAAGATGACTGATTAGGCGAATCTGGGAAATGCTCAGTCTCTAAACAAAGGCCATGGCGCTTCGTAATTTTAGCCCCGTATTTATCCGTTAAGTGTCCATCTAGGAAATTCCCTGTGTAAAACTGTACTCCAGGCTGATCCGTAGAAACGACCATTTTGCGGCCTGAAATGGGTTCCACTACCGTTGCAATTTTCGCATAAGATCCCGCCGGCTTATCCAAAGCCCAGCAATGGTCATAGCCTCCACCTAACACTATTTGTTCTGAAGATGTATCGTTAATACGATCCCCGACAACGTGTGGCTTCGTAAAATCAAACGGAGTTCCTGCGACCGGCATTAGCACTCCCGTGGGGATCAACACCTTATTCACAGCCACTAAACGAGACGCATCGATCTGGACTTCTTGATTTAAAATATCTCGCTTTGCGTTTCCACTTAAATTAAAATAGGAGTGATTACTCAAGTTTAAAACTGTTGCCTTATCTGTGGTCGCTTCATATGCAATACCTAATTCGTTATCATCCGACAAGGTATAGGTCATTTTTACACTGAGGTTTCCGGGGAAACCTTCCTCCATGTCTTTTGAAACGTAGGATAGGCTTAGGCTCTGAGAGGAGGCAGCCTCGACTTTCCACACTTTCTTATCAAAACCCACAAGACCACCGTGAAGGTGTTGACCGTTGTTTTGGGCAGCTAAGGTGTAATCCTTCCCGTCCAATGTAAATTTCCCAGCCGCAATACGATTCCCGAAGCGTCCTACGATCGCTCCGAAGTAGGGCGTGTCTTTGATGTATTCTTGTAAGGTTTCATATCCTAGCACCACATCTTCTACTTTTCCATTCCGGTCCGGCGTTAGGATTTTTTGGATGATACCGCCGTAGTTCATGATCCGAACTTCCATGCCTTTGGCATTCTTCAAAGTAAAAAGGGTAACTGACTCGCCCGCAGGCGTTTGACCGAAAGGTTTTCCGGGATTAGACATAGCAAATAGGTTTTGGGACAAGAAAAAAAGGGCTAAAAAGCAAAATTTCATAGGTTAACGAGGTTTATCGGTTCAATTTACCACAAAAGATGGAAAATAAAATTATTCTTCGTAGCTTTGCACCCCAAATTAAAAATTGTTTCAAACTTAATTTCAGCAGGTTAGCCCAGCTTGTTGATGTAGACGAAAGTCAAAAGGGCACCAAATATGTCAAAAGTAAAAAAAGATTTCGACTGGGATTTAGTTGAAGGAAAAGGTTTCGGTGGTAACTATACTGCTGATCAAAAAGAAAAAATGGAGGCTGCTATCGAAGCAACCTTGAACTCGGTCACTGAGAAGGAAGTAGTGAAAGGTGTTGTAGTAAGCAAGACTGACCGTGAAGTAATCATTAACATTGGATTCAAATCTGATGGTTTAGTATCTGCTTCAGAATTCCGCGATATGCCGGATTTGAAAGCTGGTGACGAGGTGGAAGTATACATCGAGAACCAAGAAGACGCAAACGGACAATTAACCTTGTCACGTAAGTTAGCTAAGGTGATGGGTGCATGGACGAACATCGAGAAAGCATTAGAAGAAGATACAATCATCAATGGTTTCGTTAAGCGCCGTACAAAAGGTGGTTTAATCGTAGATATCTTTGGAATCGAGGCATTCTTACCTGGTTCTCAAATTGATGTGAAGCCTATCCGTGACTTCGATATTTTCGTAG
>JBEBDF010000026.1:0-26448 GCA_041157105.1 Bacteroidota bacterium
ATTTTCTACATCTAATTATTATGAAATTATCAACAAATATTTTAACTTGCCGGAACAAATTAAACTAAACTAAACTAAACACCTTATGAGAAAAGCTTTACTCTTTGTTGTTGCGGTTTTAACAATGACCCTCAGTTTTGAGGTTTCAGCGCAACAACGGGTAATTACCGGTACGGTAATTTCCGAGGAAAACGGTCAAGGGTTGCCAGGTGCAACGGTTCTCGTTAAAGGGACGAAAGTGGGTGCTACCACCGATTTGGATGGTAAGTATTCAATTAACGTTCCTGCGGGATCTGATGTGTTAGTTGTTTCTTTCGTAGGCCTAAAGGCTCAGGAAGAGGCAATTGGTAGCCGGTCCGTAGTCAATTTAACCCTTAAAGTCGATGCTTCCCAACTATCCGAAGTGGTAGTAACGGCCATCGGTATTGCAAGGGAGAAAAAAGCCCTGGGTTACGCAGTAACTTCAGTAAGCAAAACACAGTTGGAGAATCGTCCAGAAGCTGACGTTGCCCGCGTATTGCAGGGTAAAGTACCAGGGGTAAATATTACCTCTACTAACGGTATGACAGGATCTGGAACTAACATGATTATCCGTGGTTACAAATCAGCTACTGGTAATAACCAGCCGTTGTTCGTTGTGGATGGGGTTCCATTTAATACTTCAACTAATGCGCAAAACGGTTTTACAACTGGTGGAGCAACTACTTCTTCTCGTTTCTTGGATATTGATCCTAACAACATTGAGACGATGTCTGTATTGAAAGGACTTTCTGCAACTGTGCTTTATGGTGACCAAGGTAGAAATGGTGTAATCTTAATTACGACTAAATCTGGTGCATCTAAGAGAAAGACTGCTGAAGTAACTGTTAATCAGTCTGTATTTTTTAATACAGCAGCATCCTTGCCTACCTATGGTACAGAGTATGGTAATGGTTTCCAGCAAGCCCCAGGTTTTTTCTTCTCTAACTTCGGTCCGAGCATGAATACTGGATTGTTGATCAATCACCCTTATGCAACTTCTTCTGTTGCTGCAGTTCGTGAGGCATTCCCTCAGTTTTGGGTAAATGGTGTTGTAGGTGGTACTCCAATTAAGTATGAATACAAAGCCTATAAGGATCCTTCTCAAATCTTCTTTAGACAAGGTTTGATCTCTAACAGCTCTGTTCAAGTAGCAGGTGGTTCAGACAAGACTAGCTATAATGCAAGTTTTGGTTACACAGATGAGGAAGGTTATACTCCAGGAAATGAAATGAAGAAGTATAACTTCGGATTGGGAATTAACTCGGCAATTAGCGACAAGTTATCTGTTAACTCCTCTTTCACTTTCGCAAGAACGAATTTAATTTCACCTCCTGCTAACGCATCTTATGGTTCAGGATCTGATATCCCTTCTGTTTTTGGTCACGTATTGTTTACTCCACGTTCAGTTGATTTAGAAAACCTTCCATTTGAGAACCCTGTAGATAAAAGCTCTGTGTACTTTAGAGGTGGTAATGATATAACTAACCCTAACTGGTTGGTTAGATATTACAAGAATACTTCTGATGTAAATCGTTTCTTTAATTCCACTTCATTGAACTATGATTTCAGTAATAACTTCTCTATGACTTATCGTTTAGGTCTAGATACATATTCTGAATTGCAAGAGCTTCTATACAATAAAGGTGGTGCTACAGCTAACTTAGCAACTAAAAATGGTTATTATAGAACCATTAATATTAATAACACGATCTGGAATCAAGACTTGATATTGAATTGGAAGAAGGATTTTTCTGAAAAATTCAGCATGACCGCTTTATTTGGTGCTAATTCTCGCTTTGACTCTTATGCCCAGGCGGGTGTGGCATCTCAAGGCCAATTGGCTTTTGGTTTGTTCAGACACTCTAACTTCGCTACCTCTTCGAGCAACGATGCTTATTCAGGTGGTTCTATGAACTATGGTGTAGACGAGCGTAGATATGGTCTTTATACGAACATTACATTAGACTATTCTGATTACTTGTTCTTGAACATGTCTGCTCGTAATGACTGGACTTCTACCGTAGAATCAGCTAATAGAAGTGTATTGTATCCTGGTGGATCTTTATCTTTCATTCCTACTACGGCATTTGATTGGAGTTCTTCTACCTTAAAATACTTGAAGTTGAGATTTGGATATGGTACTTCTGCTGGTTATCCTAGCCCTTACAGTACACGTAACGTCCTAGCGCAGTCTGCTAGAGCATTTGATGTAGGTGGTGCAGTTACTGCTACACACTCTGTATCTAATACGTTAGGTAATCCTAATTTGAAGCCAGAGCTACATGGTGAGGCTGAATTCGGTGTGGAGGGTGTTATGTTCAACAACAAGTTGAAATTTGACATCTCCGTTTATGAGAAGAACACTACGAATTTGATTACAAATGCTCCAATTGACCCTGCGACTGGTTTTACTGGTACTGCAATCAACATTGGTCGTATCAGAACGCGTGGTGCTGAATTCCAAGCTACTGTAACTCCAGTATCTACTGCAGGTGGTTTTGAGTGGAACTCTACTCTAAACTGGGCTACTTACAAGACTATCGTAATGGAATTAGGTGGTGGATTATCTGAAGTAGTAGTTGCTGGATTTACCGATTTAGGTAACTTCGCAGTTCCTGGTCAGCCATTTAACATTATAAAGGGTATTGGTTTTGATAGAGATCCTGCTACAGGACAGCCTATCATCCTTTCTTCTGGTGTACACAAGCCTACTAACGAGCCTGTAGTATTAGGTGATCCTAACCCAGAATGGACTGGTTCATTCATCAATAGCTTCTCTTACAAAGGTTTTACTTTAAGCGCTATGATGGAATACCGTCACAAAGGTGTTGTAATGTCTAATACGGTAACGGCTACTTTAGCTCGTGGTGTAACAAAGGATCCAGTGGCTGATCGTGAAATGACTTTCATCATGCCTGGTGTAAGACAAAATGGCACTAATCCAGATGGAACACCTATTTACATCAAAAACGATCGTCAAATTTCTGCTGCTGATTATTTCTTCTCTGGATACCAGGGAGCGACAGATGAGCCTAACGTATTTGACGGATCTACGATTCGTTTGAGAGAAATTTCTTTGGCATATAGCTTGCCTAATAAATTAATGTCTAAGACTCCATTCAAGAAAGCATCTTTTGCTTTGAGCGGTACTAACTTATGGTTCCTTGCCCTTAACTTCCCACCAAACATGAACTTCGATACGGATGTATTAGGTACTGGTGTAGGTAATGGTCTTGGATTTGATTTCGTAACTGGACCTAGCTCTCGTAGATTGGGTGGAACGTTAACTCTTACATTCTAACTCCAAACTAAAATGATAATGAAAAGATTTATATATGGACTGACAATGGTTGCCGGAATGGTATTCGCAACGTCATGTACGGAGAAACTGGATGAATTATTGGAAAATCCGAATGCAGTAAATGCAACTACTGCATCTCCTGATTTTCTATTGAACCGTATCCAGTTAGACTACCAAAGTTTATGGTATGGTATATCAGATCGTGGTGCACGTTTAACGCGTCAAATTAACCAAGGATCTGCATTGTATGAAGCAGCTTATACTTCTGGTTCTACTAATGGAACTTGGTCTAATGCTTATGCGAACATTCTTGCAGACATCGAGTTTTTGTTGCCTTTGGCTCAGAAGTCGAATTTGCAACGCCACATGGGTATAGCTAAAACGATCAAGGCGATGGTCTTGATGGATTTAGTAGATACCTATGGTGATGTTCCATTTACAGAAGCATTGAATGCTTCAAACTTCAATCCTAAGACGGATGATGGTGCTACTATCTATGCTGCAGCATTGAAATTGTTAGATGAAGCAGCTGTTCATTTTGCTGCACCTACTTCAGGTGGAACGCCTAATGATTACTATTATGCAAGAAATTATACGCGTTGGGGTAAATTTGTAAATACTCTTAAGTTAAAGTATTACTTATACACTCGTTTAGTTAATGCTGATCTTTCTAAAACGGAGATTAATAAGTTGATAGCAGCTAATGCCCTTCTGGGAACTGGTGATGACTTTGTATTCCGTTTCGGTACTACGGCAGCTGACCCAGATTCTAGACATCCTAAATTTGCAGGTCAATATACTGCGGGTGGCGGTGACTACCAATCTACGGATTTCATGCACCACTTAACTGTGGAAAAAGGTTTTGATGATCCTCGCGTTCGTTATTATCTGTATCGTCAAGTATTGACTAATACGACTAACGTAGATGAGCAAGAGTGTATTTCTCAGATTGCACCTCCACATTATTTAGTAGGAAACTACTGCTATTGTAATCCTGCGGGTAACAAAGGATACTGGGGTCGTGATCACTTAGATCCAGACGGTATACCACCAGATGGTTTGAAGCGTACGGCTTATGGTACTTTCCCTGCTGGTGGTCGTTTTGATAACGGCTCTGGCGTTCCAGTTGCTAACCCTGCTTTAGGTATGCGTGGTGCAGGTATACACCCAATCATGTTAGCTGGTTATGTTGACTTTATGTTAGCTGAAGCTGCCATAACTCTTGGAACAACTGGAAATGCGAAGACCTTGATGTTATCAGGTGTTAAGAAGCAAATGGACTATGTTCGTGCTTTTGCAGTAGCTGGTGCTGAAGGTGCTCTTATTAATACATTTGAACCTGCTGCTACTTTTACTACGAAAGTAACTAATTATCAAAATTATATAGGAGCTCAGTTTGATGCTGCTTCTTCTAATGATAAAAAATTAGACATTGTAGCTAGAGAGTATTGGTTGGCGCTATATGGTAATGGTATGGAGGCTTATAACTTGTATAGAAGAACTGGTAAGCCATCTCGTATGCAACCTGGTTTAGAAGCGGTAACAGGACCTTTTGTTAGATCATTCTTGTATCCTAACAACTATCTTGTGACTAATACTAATGCTAAACAGAAACAGAATCTAGCTACTCAAGTGTTCTGGGATAAGAATCCTGCATCACCTTGGATTTATTAACCTTAAAAATTAGAAAATATGAAAATGCTAAGATATAGTTTCGGATTGTTGGCAACTATGCTCATCTTTCTAAGTTCTTGTAGAGATTTTGTGGAGCCTGCGGTTCCATATAAAGATTTCGATACAGGTGCTTACTTGAGAACTATTGCCAGAACAAGCACGACCTTTAACTTCTTTGATTTAGCTAGCTCTAAATTTGAGTTAACTCTTGAAGCAGTTGATAAGGATAATGGAAATACGATTCAAAGTGTAGAAATTCGTGTACGTCACAGACGTTTAATTGCAGGAGTTGGATTGAAATATACTCCGGCTAATGATGTGTTGGTTAAGACGCTTCAACCTACTGATTTCAAGCCGAATGACAATTCTCGATTCTTGAGATCTACCTTCGCGATAACAGCTGCGGAAACGATTGCTGCGGTAGGCTTGACAGCTGCGGGAATCCAAGGTGGTGACGTGTTTGAGTTCCGTATGTTATTGAAAGATAAGTCTGGAAGAGTATTCTCTTCTGACAACGTGACAACTAACGTATCGGGTGCTCCATTCTATGATTCACCATTCCAGTATCCTGTTTCTGTAATTTGTCCTTCTGATTTAGCGGGTACATATGACTTCACAGCTACGGAGCAGAAATCTGATTACGGTACATGTGCTGGAAAAACTTATACAGGTAAGACTACCTGGACTAAGGTAGGTACTTCTACTCGTTACCTAATATCCGATGGAACATTCGGTTTATATGGTTGTCAGAATGATACTTACAAAGGAGATGTTGGAATTAATGATGCATGTGGTGTGCTCAGCATGAATGGAGTAGATCAGTATAGTTCTCCTTATTCTATGAAGTTTATCAGTAGAACTCCTGAACTTCTAACCTTTAGTGTTACTAATGGTTATGGAGATTTCATGATTGTCGCTGTTAAATCTAACCCAGGTAAACCATGGCCTGCTACTTTAAGGTAATAGGTTAAATCCTGTGATTTCAAAAGGCAACGTCAATTGACGTTGCCTTTTTTGTTTTTAATGGATTGGTTCTTTAATCCAGGTAAAAGGGTTTTAGAATTTTTCAATTACACCTAATCCAAATAAAGCAAAGTCATATTTCACCGGATCTTTTGGATCTAACTCTCTTAAGACAGAATCTAAATCAACCACAGCTTTAGCATCATTCTGCTTTCGAGTTAACATACCTAATTTACGGGCTGTGTTTCCCGAATGAACATCTAGTGGAATGGATAGTTTCGATGGGTTAATTTCC
The DNA here is from genome assembly GCA_041157105.1 of Bacteroidota bacterium. Taxonomy (GTDB): domain Bacteria; phylum Bacteroidota; class Bacteroidia; order Cytophagales; family Spirosomataceae; genus Aquirufa. The sequence goes on from JBEBDF010000026.1 coordinate 6,255, forward strand.
TTCCATAGGCCAAAATCCACACCCTTTTTATCTTTTCTTATGAGCCACCTAAGCATCATATTAAGTCGTTTTGCTGCAGAGCCAGTCCTTGGGTCTGACACATGCTTTAGTGTTCTAGTTGGATGAGGTAGTTCGAAGAATACATGTTTAAATTCAGATATAGATTCTTGTATAGAATAACGGGAAGTCAAATCATTAAATATACTTTCTAACCCTCCATGGTTTAGGTAGATATTTCTAATTGATTCTAAAAAATAGCAAAAATCTACACCATTAAAGGTCCTGTAGTAAAAATTGGATATTTGATTACTCTTAAAATCATCACAATTAATTATAAAATCATAAGGGCTCTCACCCATTATTTGAATCATTTGATTCGCAGCACCTAAAATCGCTTTTCTGTTTCCCCAGCTAATGGTGGCGGTTAAAAAAGCAGCGATTTCGATATCTTCTTTTAGGGAGAATTGGTGAGGAATGCTTATAGGATCCAGTTCAATGAATTCTGGTCTATTGAATTCATTTACTTTATAATCTAGGAATTCTTTTAAATCAGTTTTGGAAAGAATATTCATATTAACTGTGTAAAGCATGAACTCCTAATCAGATGTTTTATGAATTGGCTGCAGTTAAAAAAATTGAAATCTACCTGGTGCAGGCTTTGTGTATTTGAAATTACTTTTTGCTAAACAAAGCAACCAAACGAGACGGAAGAGAAAAGATCCATACTAAAACCGTAACAGCCATTGAAAATGCAGCTATAAAGGGATAGGATAGGATAAAGAATACTTCAAAAACAATATGCCCTGCCGTTATGGGTCTTTTTCTTTTATTCATATTATTGTAATAAATAAGAGATTTCAGCTCTTACCCGCTTATCAACGGCATTTAATTTTTCAAAAGCTTTAGGAGATAGTTTGATGATTACTTTGCTATCTCCATTAGGTAAACGACCAATTACCTTCACCCAAATACTCTGATTGTTAGTAAGGTTCTTAACTAAAACCAAGGTTCCTATAGGGGCTGAACGATGAAGTGCAAGGAATTTTCCTGAATTATCAGGGACATCAATCAATTCAGCAATACCCGTTTCAATTTTCTTTTTGATGTCTTCAGGCCCTTTTTCTTTAGAAGGAATTGGAGCCTCTACTGTGGTTGTGTTAGGAACTGTGGTAGATTTAGCGGGTAATAAACTTGATTTGTCCACCGCGATACTGGATGTAGAATTAGTTGGATCTGAAACAATTAATCGTTGACCTTCTTGTAAACGATCTGATGTTAAATTATTCCATTTTCTTAATTCAGCCATGGTTACTTTATGCATATTAGCCACGGACAATAATCCTTGTTTAGGAGCCACGATATGTATTTCAGCGTCTTTAGGCGAATCCGATTTAGTCGTTTCAGCTACCTTTTCCTCTATTAATTTAGGAGCTGGATTACTTTCTTCTAAATAATGCAATGGTATAAAGACGATTTCACCTGTTTTCACCGGTATTTTTAGGTCTGTATTGGCAGATTTGAATTCGCTTAAGGATAAATTGTAGCGCTTTAGAATAGAGAAAAGAGATTGCTTGGGACCTACTTTAAACAATAATAATGTCTTATTATTTTCCTTTTTTAAGCCTAAGGAATCAAGAGTACGTGCCTCTAAGCTTAGCTGCCATGTGAATAAAAAGGCGATTAGTAGGGTTAGTCTATAATTTTTCATAAATCTTCAATTTCAGTTTATCCTTTACAAAAATCAATTGTTCATTTAGTATTGAAAAGGTTTGGTATCCGATGTTATCACCTTCAGCGATCTGTTCTAATAGGATTGTGTTAAAAGCTAAATTGCATACTCTAAGGTAGTTTTTCCAGCCATTATCGTAAAGATAATAAGAAAACAATAGCTTATCATTTCCTTCAAAATAATCTATGCCTTTCGCTATCGTTTCGTTGAATTGCTTTTGAAAGAAGGCTTGAAAGTCTTTGAAATATTCTTGGCTTTCCTCATAATGCTGTGGGACTTGAAATGAAAAAATATTTCCAGTACTAATTGGAAGCTGTTTTTCCTCTTTGATCAACTTCAAGGGCTCTAAAGAATAGGTTTGAATAGACTCAATACCCGGGTTTTTTGATTGTTGCAATTTGATAAAAACGGCCTCTTTTTCGTCTCCGGAGTGGAAGTTTAATTGCGGATAATCGGCCGGTGCTTTTCCTAAAAGCGTTACTTTTTTTGAATTTAAGTCGCATGAATGCCAAAATGCTTCCCCATTCCCCCTTGTTTCAACCCATAAACGAGGTTCCTCAGGAGTTCCCCAGTAGCGGATACTCCAGATCGGTTCTGCAAAGGAATGTTCAAAAAATATAGGCAAAGGATCGGATGTTTGGAAATTATGTGCAAATTTGGCAAAAATCTATCGAAAAAACGTATTTATTATGCTGCATGGCAAAAAGGTAGTTGCTATTATTCCGGCTCGTTTCGCATCCTCTCGTTTCCCAGGTAAACCTTTAGCTGATTTGGGGGGAAAGCCCATGATTCAGCGAACTTATGAGCGTGTGAAGGCGGTGGTGGGTTTTGATCGCATCGTCATTGCAACGGATGATGAGCGTATTTTTGAGGCTGCAAAGGTTTTTGGTGCAGAAGTAATGATGACGTCTTCAGAGCACCTTACAGGAACAGATCGTTGTGCTGAAGTGTTAAGTCGATTAGGCGAATCGGTTGATTATGTCATCAATATTCAAGGGGATGAGCCTTTCATCGAGCCCGAGCAGTTGAGAGAAGTAGCTGCCGGATTCATTTCTGGCGCTCCTATATTGACATTGATTAAAAAAATCACAGATCAGGAAACTCTTTTTAATGTCAATACGCCTAAAGTTATTTGTGACGCGGAAGGTCATGCACTTTATTTTTCTCGTCAAACCATTCCTTTTTTACGTGGGTTAGAGCCATCAGATTGGTTAAACAAGCACACCTTTTATAAGCATATTGGATTATATGCTTATAGGGCAGATATTTTAATAGGATTAAGTGCATTAAAACCTACTTCATTAGAGTTAGCTGAATCTTTAGAACAGCTGCGTTGGTTGCAAAATGGTATTCGAATTAAGGCTATTGAAACTCAATTTGAAACGGTAGGCATTGATTCCCCGGAGGATCTAGAAAAAATTCAAAAAATGGGCCTTATTTAGGCTTTTAAGCGGTATATTTGCTAGATTTTTTGACATAAATAACTGTCAAAGTTCGATTATACTTATGCAAAGACCGAATATAAAAGACGTATTACGCGAAAAGATTTTAATTCTTGATGGCGCAATGGGTTCTTTAATCCAACAATACAATTTAACGGATGCAGATTACCGCGGCGAGCGATTCAAAAATTTCCCCCATGAAGTAAAGGGAAATAATGATTTATTATCGATCACACGTCCTGATGTAATCAAAGAGATTCACGCGAAATATTTTGCAGCTGGTGCTGATATCGCCGAGACAAATACCTTCTCAGGGACGTCTATTGCAATGGCGGACTACCACATGGAGGATTTGGTATATGAATTAAACTTCGAGTCAGCCAAGATTGCACGCGAAGTGGCGGATGAATACACTGCCAAAGATCCCTCAAAACCGCGTTATGTGGCTGGATCCATTGGACCCACAAACCGGACGCTTTCTCTTTCTCCTGACGTGAATGATCCTGGATTTAGAGCGGTTACTTTTGATGAATTAGTAGAAGCCTACACGGAGCAAATACACGGTTTAGTAGAGGGAGGGGCAGATTTGCTGTTAGTGGAAACGATTTTTGATACGCTTAATGCGAAGGCGGCATTATATGCCATCGATCAATATTTCAAACAACATCCATCGAAGCCTTACCTGCCTGTGATGGTTTCGGGTACGATTACAGATGCCTCTGGGCGTACCTTATCGGGACAAACTACGGAAGCCTTCTTAACATCGGTTTCCCACATGCCTTTACTTTCAGTGGGTTTAAACTGTGCTTTAGGCGCGGATTTAATGCGTCCTTATGTGAAGACTTTGAACGATAAATCCCCTTTCTTAGTTTCCGCTCACCCGAATGCGGGCCTGCCGAACGAAATGGGTGAATACGATCAGTCACCAGCTGAAATGGCGGTTATTATCGATGATTTCCTTTCAAATGGTTTCTTGAATATCATTGGAGGCTGTTGTGGAACAACTCCAGCGCACATTCAAGCGATTGCGGAGGTGGCTGCTAAACATAAGCCACACGTGATTCCGGAGGAAAATGTGAACCAGAAATTATCTGGATTAGAACCTTTGGAAATTACCGAAATAACCAATTTTGTGAATGTGGGTGAGCGTTGCAATGTGACGGGTTCGAAGAAATTTGCGCGATTAATTCGCGAGGAGAAATTTGAAGAAGCCATCGCAGTAGCTCGTGAGCAGGTGGATGGTGGTGCCCAAATTTTGGACATCAATATGGATGAGGGGATGATTGATGGTGTGAAGATGATGCCACAATTCTTGAATTTATTGATGGCTGAGCCAGATATCGCGCGTTTACCGATCATGATTGACTCCTCGAAATGGGAGGTAATCGAAGCCGGATTAAAGTGCGTACAAGGTAAATCGGTCGTTAACTCCATCTCCTTGAAAGAAGGGGAGGAGAAGTTTATCGAATCAGCGAACAAGGTCAAAATGTACGGTGCCTCCGTCGTGGTGATGGCATTTGATGAAACCGGACAGGCAGATTCTTACGAGCGTCGTATTGAAATTTGCAAAAGAGCCTACGATATTTTAGTGGATAAAGTCGGATTCCCAGCTCAGGATATCATTTTTGACCCGAATATTTTAACCGTAGCCACGGGAATCGAGGAGCATAATAATTATGCGGTTGATTTCATTAAGGCGACAAAATGGATTAAAGAGAACCTGCCACTCGCGAAAGTATCAGGAGGGGTATCCAATATTTCTTTCTCTTTCCGTGGAAACGAATTAGTAAGAGAGGCCATGCATACCGTATTCTTATACCATGCGATTAAAGCAGGTATGGATATGGGTATTGTAAATGCCAGTCAATTAGGTGTTTATGATGACATTGATAAGACCTTACGTGATTTATGCGAGGATGTTTTATTAAACAGAAGTCCAGAATCCACAGAGAAATTAGTGGCTTATGCGGAGACGGTAAAGTCTGCAGGTAAAGAGCAAGTGGTGGATGATGCATGGAGAAAAGAACCAGTGAATAAGCGTTTAGAACATGCTTTAATTAAAGGTTTGACGGAATTTATCGATGAAGATGTAGAAGAAGCTCGTCAATTAGTGGAGCGTCCGATTCAGGTAATAGAAGGTCCTTTGATGGATGGAATGAACGTGGTGGGTGATTTGTTTGGAGAAGGAAAAATGTTCCTGCCGCAAGTAGTTAAATCTGCTCGTGTGATGAAGAAGGCCGTGGCCTATTTATTGCCTTTTATTGAAGCAGAAAAGACTGGAGGAGAGAGTTCTTCAGCTGGTAAAATCTTGATGGCGACAGTAAAAGGCGACGTGCACGATATTGGTAAAAACATCGTAGGTGTTGTATTAGCGTGTAATAATTACGAGGTAATCGACATCGGTGTGATGGTGCCTTGTGATAAGATCCTAGCTGCGGCGAAGGAGCATAACGTGGACATCATTGGATTATCTGGTTTGATTACGCCGTCTTTAGATGAGATGGTATATGTGGCCAAAGAAATGGAGCGTCTGGGTTTCAAAGTTCCTCTTTTAATTGGGGGAGCCACAACGTCTCGGATTCACACAGCAGTTAAAATTGATCCTCACTATTCTGGTCCAGTAATACACGTATTGGATGCGTCGCGTTCTGTACCAGTGGCGGGTCGTTTATTGCAAAGTGAATTAACTTCACAAGAGATCTTTACTGAGATTAAAACAGAATACGCGGAATTAAGAACAGCCCACGCTGCTCGTCAACAAGAAAAGAATTACTTGTCGATCGATCAGGCTCGCGCAAAATCGAGTGGAATTGATTGGACTGAATTTAAAGCGAAAAAACCGTCTTTCTTAGGCGTGAAGTATTTTGAGGATTATTCTTTGGAAGAAATCGCTAAGTATATTGACTGGACTCCGTTCTTCTCGACGTGGCAATTGTCTGGTAAATACCCACGTATTTTTGATAATGAGGTGGTAGGAAAAGAGGCGAGGAAATTATTTGATGATGCGCAGGCTTTATTGAAGGAAATTATTGCTAATAAATCACTTCAGGCTAAAGCAGCACTCGGTTTCTTTCCAGCTAACTCGCTAGGAGATGATATCATCTTACACGATTATGTGGAGAAGGCTTTAGAGGTGGCTTGTGAAAAACACGGTTCACACCAGCAAGTTTCTTATGAGATTCAGACGAAGGATGAATCATCCGATAAGAGTCAATGGTTGCATCATTTGCGTCAACAAGGCCAAAAAGCGAGCACGCTTCCGAACCGTTGTTTGAGCGATTTCGTGGCACCGTTGAACTCAGGTGAAACGGATTATATTGGTGCTTTTGCGGTGACGACTGGTTTAGGAATTGAAGCGCTTTTAGATAAATACGAAAAGGAGCATGATGACTATAACTCCATCATGGTGAAGGCATTAGCTGATCGTTTGGCCGAGGCTTTTGCGGAATTATTGCATGAACGAGTGCGAAGAGAGTTCTGGGGTTATGCTTCAGAGGAGACGTTGAGTAATGAAGATCTAATTGCGGAGAAATACCAAGGTATTCGTCCTGCACCGGGGTATCCGGCTTGTCCAGATCACACGGAGAAGAAGCGCTTATTCGAGTTATTAGATGCGGAGAAGCAAATTGGAATTCAATTAACCGAGAGTTATGCGATGTATCCTGCCTCTGCGGTGTCAGGTTTCTACTTCTCACATCCGGAGAGTACGTATTTTGGCTTAGGTAAGATTGCCAAAGACCAAGTGACAGATTATGCGAAACGCAAAGGCATGTCCTTGGACGACGTAGAAAGATGGTTAAGCCCAGTTTTGAATTATGACTAAGATTACTAAATACTTTGAGGAAGCGGCGGGAAAAACACTTTTCTCGATTGAGATTATTCCACCGATGAAAGGTCAGCATTTGGGCGAATTAATGTCGCACATCGAGCCTTTAATGGAGTTTAAGCCCCCTTTTATTGAGGTAACTTACCACCGCGAGGAATATGTAGAAAAAATTATAGATGGAGTTTCTAAGCGCATTCCGATTCGAAAGCGTCCTGGTACATTAGGCATCTGCGCTTCTATCATGCAGCGTTTTCAAATCGAGGCAGTTCCTCACGTAATTTGTGGTGGATTCACGAAAGAGGAGACAGAAGATTTCTTAATTGATTTACACTATTTAGGCATAGAAAATGCGCTTTTGTTGCGTGGTGACCAAGAAAAGGGGGAAGCTCAATTTGTTCCTAAGTCTGGTGGTCATGCCTATGCGAACGAATTAGTAGAGCAGGTGGCTGCCATGAATAAAGGCATTTTATTGCATGAGGAAACGGAATCATTGCCTACGAATTTCTGCATCGGTGTAGCCGGTTATCCAGAGAAGCACATTGATGCGGTTTCATTCGATCAAGATCTGAAGTATTTAAAGCAGAAAGTAGAGGCAGGTGCAGATTATATCGTGACACAGATGTTCTTCGATAATGCGAAGTATTTTGATTTCGTTAACAAATGTCGAGAAATAGGGATAAATGTGCCAATTATTCCAGGTTTAAAACCCTTAGCAACGGAACGTCAATTAGACATTTTGCCAGAGATTTTCCATTTAGAGATTCCATCTGAATTTGTAAACGAGGCGCGTAAATGTTCTAATAATGCCGCTATTAAGCAATTAGGTATTGAATGGGCTGTGCAACAAGGGAAGGAATTGATTCAAGCCGGAGTTCCAGCGCTCCATTTCTATACGATGAGCAAGTCCGATAGTGTGAGAGCTATCGCCGAAAAACTATTCTAATGAAGGTCTTAGTCTATGGTGCGAGTACGAATCCGAGTCGATATGCCTATATCGCGACGGAATTGCTATTGCAGCATCAGCACGAAGTTTCTTTAGTGGGAATTAAGAAAGGGGAGGTGCTTGGATTGACTATTCAGCAAGATCAACCCGTATTAAATAATATAGATACGGTTACTTTATATGTAGGTCCTGCAAATCAGGAAGGGCTTTTGGATTACCTCAAAGCATTAGCCCCAAGACGTGTCATATTCAATCCCGGAACGGAGAATCCAGCACTCGAAAGGGAATTAGAAAAATTGGAAATTCAAACTGAAGAGGCCTGCACGCTTGTTTTATTGCATACAGGCCAGTTTTAAGATCTATTGAGCTACTAACGTAAACTCAAATTCCTCCATAATTAAGTTCGCTAGCAATTTCTTGCAAGCATTGGTTACTACCTCATTTGCCTCAGCTTTTGATGCCGCTTCCACCGTTAATGTAATGTGCTTGCCAATACGAACGCCATCTACTTGGTTAATACCTAAGTTTTGTAAGCCAATAAGTACTGCTTTTCCCTGAGGGTCAAGGATTTCTTTTTGAGGCATTACGTTGATTTCAGCTAAGAATTTCATTATTTGTTTGGATTAAAAAGGAAAATAAGGCCGGATAGGAGGATGTATGCGATCACTAAAACCGGAATTGCTGCAAATTTAAGCATAACAAGGGCAGCAATGCAAAAAATAAGGAAAATGAATTTCACTTGATTACTTTTCCAATCCCAAGTCTTGAATTTGAAGGCTAGAAGTGGTAATTCACACACTAATAAATAGCTCATCAAAACGGCATAGATCAATAGGCCTTGAAAATGTAGAATATATGAGCTGAATTCAGGTTGGAATCGTAGAATGAGGGGTAGAGAAGCTATTAAAAGGCCGTTTGCTGGGGTAGGAACACCGATAAACTGATCGCTTTGGCGGGTATCAATATTGAATTTTGCTAAACGATAGGCTGACATCAAAACCAAAGCAAAGACCATAAATGGCTTGTAAAATCCGAAAAGCCCCACTGTACAAGAAGTTCCGCAACTTTGCTCTACTAATGAAAACAAAATAAAGGCAGGTAAAACCCCGAAAGAGACCATGTCAGCTAAGGAATCTAACTCTTTACCTAAATCAGAATAAGCTTGTAAAGCACGGGCTAAAAAACCGTCGAAGAAATCACAGACTAAGGAAATGAAAATGCAAAAGGAGGCGCTCACTAAATCGCCTTGCATCACGAACCAAAGTCCGATACATCCAGCGAGTAAATTACCCAGCGTCAATAGATTAGGGATTTCTTTTTTCATGCTTTTACGTATGGATTGGATATTTTTTCATCCCCGATGGTCGTGCTACCCCCGTGTCCAGGGTATACAATGGTGGATTTAGGTAAAGTATATAATTTCGTTTGTATACTGTGGACTAGATCAGCATGATTACATAATTGAAAGTCCGTTCTGCCAACACTTCTTCTAAATAAGACATCGCCATCAAATAATAAGCCTTCCTTTTCGAAATACAAAGCTACGTGACCTGGTGCGTGTCCAGGAACAAATAATACCTTGATTTCCATTTCACCTATTGTTAGAGTTTGATTCTCCTCATACCAAACATCGACTTCTGTGGGTTGGTAGTGTGGGAAACCATATACTTGCGCACGGTTCGCTGAATCTTTTAATAAAGGTTCATCTTTCGGGTGCAGATAAAATGGAATTTTATACTCTTGTCTAAAAAATTCGACGCCTAATACATGATCAATATGAGCATGGGTATTTAGTATGTGGGTCAACGTAATGTTATTCTCCTCGATGAAAGTTTTTAAGGTTTGGCGTTCCTCGTAGGTATAACATCCGGGGTCTACGATAATACCAATTCCATTTTCATCCCAAATTATATAGGTATTTTCTTGAAATGGATTCAGCGTAAAGGCTTGGTGAAAGATCATATTTATTTACCTAAAAGGAATATACATGGTTTTTTATGCAAATCGGGTTGTTCTTTTGCCCAGTCGCTTGCCTTTTTTGTTTGGACAAAACCGGAGGGCGCAGTTACTTCACAAGCGATGCAAATTAACGAATCTGGAGCACATTGTGCAATTAGGTCTTCTAAAAGCGCATTATTTCGGTACGGAGTTTCGATGAAAATTTGTGTTTGGCCCCATTTCGCCACATCTCGGTCAAGTTGTTCGATTTTACGAATGCGCGCAGCTTTATCGATGGGCAAGTACCCGATGAAGGCGAAACTTTGGCCAGAAAATCCTGATCCCATTAAGCCTAATAAAATGGATGAGGGGCCTACTAAAGGAATCACTTCGATGTCCTGTTGTTGTGCGATGGATACTGCCAAAGCACCAGGATCAGCCACCCCTGGGCAACCAGCTTCTGAAATAACGCCAATATAGTCGACCGCCGCATGCTTTTTGTAAAAATCTGTAACCGTTTTAGAATAAGTGTCCTTATCTAATACCTCGAAAATTAAATCCTCAATCTGAATTCCTAGTTTTAATTCACTGATAAATCTTCGAGCTGTCCGTACATTTTCGACTAAATAATGTGTAGTCTGCCGTAGTGCCGCTAAGATTTGTGGTGATAGGACTTCTGATGAAGTGTTTTCGGCAATCGGACAGGGGATGAGAAAAATTTTCATAAATACGGTTGAAGCGCCTGCAGAAATAAGTCCGGTTGGTCCGCTTGCACCCAATGGCCCGCACCTGGAATTTCTACAACTTCAAAATTAGGGAAAATTTCCGCAATGTATCGTTCGTCTTCCGGTTGTATATAATGAGAATCAGCTCCTTTGATGAAAAGCGTTTCTGTATATGATGCTGCAGGAACGAGTAATTCGTGTCCCACTACATCAATATTCTTAGTGATTACTTTCAAGTTAATTCTCCAAGCAAATTGTTGTTCTGAATTGCGGTAGAGGTTCTTTAATAAGAATTGGCGAACCCCTTCTTTCTCCTCAAAGCGCTTCATGTGTTCGTTTGCCGCTTGACGACTTTCTAGCGTAAGGAGATCAATACTGTTTAAGCCCTCCAAAATGTGCGTGTGGTGCACTGGATAGAATTTAGGCGCGATGTCGACAATGACAATTCGAGAAGCGATACCTGGATGCAATAAATCGAATTGCATCACCACTTTGCCACCCATACTGTGCCCGATTAAAATGGGGTTTTCTAATTGATGTTCGTGAATGAATTCCAATAAATCCTGAGCCATCACCTCGTAATTGAATTCATCACCCCAAGGTGATTGTCCATGGTTTCTTTGGTCCACTAAAAAAACCCGGTGATTTTCAGAGATCGCTTTCCCAAACCCAAGCCAATTGTCAGATGTGCCAAAAATTCCGTGTAGAATAATGACTGGCGTTCCTGTTTCCCCAAGTGAGCGATAGAATAATCTCATTAGGCTAAGTAAATGGTTTTTTCTTTTCGTTCAGTTAACTCGCCGATAGGACTTAATTCATAGCCATTTTCGAGTGCAAATGCTTCGAATTTAGCCGTATGTTCCGCTTCCACAGCGATTAACAATCCACCTGATGTCTGTGGATCGGCTCCAATATAACGTTGTCGTTCAGAGATATCTTCACTCAAACGTTCACCATAACTGGCTAAATTGCGTGCTGTTCCACCTGGGAAGCAGTTGAGGTCTAAATAATGATCAATATTAGGAAGCAAGGGCAAATTTTCGAATGCGATTTTAGCACTTAGTCCTGAACCATCCGCCATTTCCACTAAATGTCCAAACAAACCAAAGCCTGTCACATCCGTAAGAGATTTAACATATGCAAGAGGGCCTAGTTTTTCTCCGAAGCTGTTCAATGTACTCATCTGCTTCACTGCTCTGGCTAAATCGGCAGGACTAACAATGCCACGTTTTTGTCCTGTAGATAAAATCCCGACTCCTAAAGGCTTCGTCAAATAGAGCATACAACCTTTTGAAGCCGTATCGTTTTGTTTTAAATGTTCTTTGCGCACTTTTCCTGTGACAGCAAGACCGAAAATGGGCTCGGGAGAATCAATTGAGTGACCTCCAGCTAATGGAATTCCTGCTTCTGCACAAGCCGCGCGTCCTCCCTCTAAAACTTCGGCCGCAACTTCTGGGGCTAATTTATCAATAGGCCAGCCTAGTATGGCGATGGCCATTAGTGGAGTTCCGCCCATCGCATAGATATCTGAAATGGCATTTGTCGCCGCAATTTTCCCAAAATCAAACGGATCATCCACTATCGGCATAAAGAAATCCGTCGTTGAAATAACCGCCTCTCCATTCTGCCAATCAAATACCGCCGCATCATCTCGACTCTCGTTTCCGACTAATAAGAGGGGGTTTGACGCTTTGGGTTTATCAGATTTGAGGATTTTATCCAAAATCTGTGGGGATATTTTACATCCGCAACCCGCGCCGTGGCTAAAGGAAGTTAATTTGATGTTTTCTGACATTATGATTTAGTAGGTTGCAATAATATTTCGCAACACAATTTTCTATATTAATTAGAATTTTCTTAAGAGGTTTTTTAAAAAGCGAGGGCAGAAAATTATTACGAGGCACTATTTTCTACCCTAATTACAATTTTCCTTAGAAGTTTTAATTTATGTTTGTTCCGAAATTTATTGCGCAGCACAAATTTGGAACAAATAAAATTAAAACTCTTTATGATGCGCCATTCTAAACAAATCCTCCTTACTTAACGATTTAAAATAATCGTAAGTGATCTTCAATCCCTCTGCACGACTTACCTTAGGTTCCCATCCCAGAATACTGCGGGCTTTTGTGATGTCTGGTTTACGTTGTTTTGGATCATCTGTTGGTAAAGGAAGAGAGATCAGTTTCTGAGAGGTACCGGTTAATTTGATGATCTCTTCCCCAAATTCCTTGATAGTTATCTCATCTGGATTTCCGATGTTCACTGGCTGCGCATAATCGCTCAATAAGAGACGATAAATACCTTCCACTAAATCATCTACATAACAGAAGGAACGTGTCTGTGAACCATCGCCAAACATCGTTAAATCCTCTCCACGCAACGCTTGCCCAATAAATGCAGGTAATACGCGGCCATCATTTAGACGCATTCGGGGACCGTAGGTATTGAAAATGCGAACTATACGCGTTTCTAAACCGTGATACGTGTGGTAAGCCATGGTCATTGCTTCTTGGAAACGTTTTGCCTCATCATACACGCCACGAGGACCTACTGGATTCACATTTCCCCAATACTCCTCCGGTTGAGGATGTACATTTGGATCCCCGTAAACTTCTGAAGTGGATGCGATTAAAACACGTGCATTTTTTACGCGCGCTAAACCTAAACAATTATGTATTCCTAAAGAACCCACTTTCAAGGTCTGAATAGGGATTTTCAAATAGTCGATAGGAGAGGCAGGTGAGGCGAAATGCAAGATATAATCCAGTTCGCCTGGTACGTGGATGAACTTGGATACATCGTGGTGGTAGAACTCGAATTGCTTCAAATGGAACAAATGTTCGATGTTCTTTAAATCGCCTGTAATTAAATTATCCATCGCGATCACGTGGTGACCCTCTTTTACAAAGCGATCACATAAATGAGAACCTAGGAATCCAGCTCCGCCGGTGATTAAAACTCTTTTCATATTAATGTATGGTTTGACGGCCGATGGAATAATAGGTATATCCTAATTCCTGCATTTGGCTTAATTCGTATAAATTTCTTCCGTCAAAAATGACTTTATTCTTTAATAAACTATCCATTCTCTCGAAGTCAGGTGTTCTAAATTGTGGCCACTCTGTCACGATTAGTAAGGCATCTGCACCTTCTAAAGCTTCGTAGGGATTCTTTGTAAAGGTAATTTTATCACCTAATAGATTTCGAACATGATTCATTGCTTCTGGATCATAGGCGCTAACCGATGCCCCTAGTTCAAGTAATGCATCGATATTATATAAAGAGGGAGCCTCTCTAATATCATCGGTATAAGGTTTGAATGCCAAACCCCACATGGCAATTTTCTTTCCGTTTAAATCGCCTTTAAAGTGCTTCGCTATGGGAGGAATGAGCTTCGTTTTTTGGTTCTCATTTACTTTCATGACCGAGTCTAAGATTTTAAACTCATAGTCGTTTTCTGCTGAAGTTTTTGCCAGCGCTTGCACGTCTTTTGGGAAACAGCTTCCACCATATCCGATACCGGCAAACAAAAAGCGTTTCCCGATTCGAGAATCCGTTCCGATACCTTTGCGCACCTCATCCACGTTCGCACCTACGAGTTCGCAAAGATTAGCGATCTCATTCATGAAAGTGATTTTAGTGGCTAAAAAGGCATTAGCGGCATATTTAGTTAGCTCAGCTGAACGCTCATCCATAAAGATGATCGGATTGCCTTGGCGAACTAATGGCGCATACAAGCGTGACATCAAGTCTTTTGCTCTTTCTGATTGCGTACCTATAACGACACGGTCAGGTTTCATAAAATCCTCTACAGCTACGCCTTCTCGTAGGAATTCCGGATTCGAAACGACATCGAAATCGACTTTGGCCTTTTTAGCAATAGCTGAGTGTACTTTTTCGGAAGTGCCTACGGGAACGGTACTTTTATCAATAATAACCGCATATTCCGATAGGAGTGGACCTAAATCATCCGCTACTTGCAAAATGTATTTTAAGTCTGCAGAACCATCCGCACCAGGAGGGGTGGGAAGAGCTAGAAAAATGACTTTTGCTCCAGCAATACCCTCTTGTAAAGAGGTGGTAAAATCCAAACGCCCTTCTTCCGTATTTCTTTTAAACAAATCTTCTAAACCAGGCTCATAAATAGGAATTATGCCTGCCTGCATTTGTTTAACTTTCTCTTCATTGATATCTATGCAAGTGACGTGATTTCCTGTCTCTGCGAAACAAGTACCCGTCACTAAACCTACATATCCGGTTCCTACAACTGCTATTTTCATATTATTACTGAATTACTTTACCAATACTTCCTGATGGTTCATTTATTTTTAACCAATTCGCTAAGGTGCTGGAGATGTCACTTATGGTTGTTCTTTGGTTTATTTCTTTTGGTTTTACATTCCATCCGAAAAATAACAAGGGAACGTGGGTATCATACGCATAAAGTGTACTGTGTGTAGTTCCTGTTTTGTAACCAGAAAACCACTGTGGTTTTAATAAGTACATAAAATCCCCGCTTCTCGCTTGATTATAGCCATTTAAGATCATTTCACGGTAAAGTGCTGGTAAAGGGCTATTCGAAGCATTTCGTAGGTCTACTAATTCCGCAAAACCTGCTTGATTCTTAAATGATTTCTCCAAAACCTTTCCCACCGCCTCTTTCGAAATACGTAATCTTTCTAGGTTTGAATGGTTTAGATAGATTTGATAATTATCATTTCCAACCATGATTTCAGCATCGCCAAATTCTTTTTTTAGCGCCGTCTTTGCCTCATTGATTGCCTTCACATTGTCAAAAACTCCACCAGGTATACGCTTGCTTTGTAGATAATAAGGAATTTCAGCTACTGCATGATCAGCTGTTAAAAACACGAGGTATTGATTCTTGCCTAATTTGGCATCTAAATGCGTTAAAATGTCTGCAATATCTTGATCCAAACGTAAATAAGTATCTTCTAATTCGATGGATTGTGGACCGAATGAGTGCCCTACATAATCAGGTGAAGAGAAGCTGATGGCTAAGAAATCGGTCGTTCCATTCTTTCCTAAATTCTCCTCATCAATCGCTTTTATAGCGAAGTCTTTCGTTAGCGTATTGCCAAAAGGTGTCGTACGTATTACTTCTAATGCATTCCCTCCCTTTAATTCATGTGGAAAAGTAGGAGTTTTTTCTCCGGGTAACTTACTTTCAAATTGATTATCGTCTTCAGCAGAACGGGTATAAGTTGCGATAGGATATAGCGTATTCCATCCTTTACTTAGGTATTTCTGTGGTCTTGCTTCTGAATTAAATTTCTGAACCCAATTAGGCAGTTCTTTCATGTAAAATGAAGAGGTAATCCAATACCCATCAGCGGAGTCATACCAATAAGCTGCATCGGCGGTATGACCACCCGGTAAAATAGATCCACGGTCTTTTAAGGCAATGGCTACCGTTTTAGATTTGTAATTCTGTGCCATTTTTAATTGATCCGTGATTGTGGAAGTGTACATATTCTTAGGTGACATGATCCCAGCTTTACTTTTACTGCCTACTGTTTGTACGGTGGTGTCATCTACACAATACATTTTTTTGCCATTCACTACTTCAATCCATTCGTTACCTACAATACCATGAACTGCAGGAACAGTTCCTGTGTACACGCTAGCATGTCCTGCTGCCGTTACTGTAGGGGCATAATTATAATGATTGTCTTTACAATTAATCCCTTCATTCATTAAGCGTTTAAAGCCTTTATCTGAATAGCGATCATAGAATTTATTCAGGTATTCGTAGCGCATTTGGTCTACGACGATTCCCACAACAAGTGCGGGTTTTTTCTGTGCCAAAACGGGTAAAGAAAGAAATCCTAGCAAAATAATCACAGTTTTTTTCATAAATACGGAGGGAAGTCGTTTATCGTTTTTGTTGAATGATGTAGTATAATGTTTTGAAGGCCATTGGTTATGACTAGGTACTCTGCTTTCTGAGTTTTCTGGTATTGACAAATCTGTTGTAGAGTTTCTAATTTTAACACCACGTGTGGGGCTTTGCATTCAATCAGCATGAAAACTTCACCGGTGGAGGTATATATTCGTATATCTGTTCTCCTATTTAATTTATCTACTATCATTCCTCCTTCAATTTGGAACAATGATGCAGGGTATTTTAAGTCATTAACTAAATAGTGTATACAATGTTGTCTAACCCATTCTTCAGGTGTAAGTAATCGATATTTCTTAGAGATCTCTTCGAAAATATACAGTTTTCCTTCGTTTTTCTTTACTTTGTAAGAATAGGCAGGGAAGACTAAGTTTATTTCCGGGGATGTAATCATCTAAATAATGGATGTAACCTCTAAATTAATCTTTTTGCTTTATTATTTCATCACATCTAAGGGTATAATATGAAAACGAAAGAGGAAATAGTTCAAAATTGGTTACCACGCTACACAGGAACGAATTCTGAAGATTTTGGGCAGTATATTTTATTGACCAATTTCAAGAATTATGTAGATATGTTCGCGGAGAAATTTGGTGTAGAAATAATGGGCCAGGATAGACCGATGCAGACGGCTACGGCACATAATATAACCATTATCAATTTTGGAATGGGATCGCCAATGGCAGCTACCGTTATGGATATTTTATCAGCTATCAGTCCTAAGGCAGTTTTGTTTTTAGGCAAATGTGGGGGGTTAAAAAAGAATTTATCCTTGGGAGATTTGATTCTTCCTATTGCTGCGGTTAGGGGCGAGGGGACATCGGATGAATATATGCCTAAAGAAGTGCCAGCGCTACCTTCTTTTCGCTTGCAGCGTGCCGTTTCTTCTATGATCAAAAAACATGAATTAGATTACTGGACTGGTTTAGTTTACACTACGAATCGTCGCGTTTGGGAGCATGATGAGGTATTTAAGGCGTATTTATCCGATATTCGGGCCATGGGTATTGATATGGAAACTGCCACAATTTTCACAGTCGGATTTAAGAATAAAATCCCACATGGCGCACTCTTGTTAGTATCCGATAACCCGATGACTCCAGATGGTGTGAAAACAGATGCTAGCGATAAGAAGGTAACCGCCAATTTTGTAAATAGGCATTTGCAGATTGGTATTGATGCCCTGGAGGAATTAGCTAATTCGGGAGAGTCAGTTAAACATTTACGATTTGATTAATAAAAAAGGCCTTCGATTAAGAAGGCATTTATTATTAATTGCAATAATCGCGGATTACGTTGTAGGCTCCTGCATAACCTAGCTCGCCTGCTTTACTTAAATCTAAGCAGCCCGACGTGTCATTCAAGGCGAGTTTGATAATTCCACGAATGAAAAAGGCTTCAGCAAATTTGCTATTTAATTCGATGGCGTTATTGCAATCTTGAATGGCATTACGTTGATCCCCTAGACTTGATTTAGCGATTCCACGTTGAAAATAGGCATCTGCATAGGTGGGCAGGAATGAAATAGCGCGGTTATAATCTTCAATGGCACTTTTAGGGTCGCCGGATTTTGCTTTGGCTAAACCTCTATGAAAAAATACCTCGGCTCTTCCGGCACTCATATCGGACATTTTTGTGCGATCTACTAAACCATTTCGGATTTCATCGAGTTGAATTTTACCTAGTTTGGCGGTATACAGAATTTTGGCGTTTTCATTATTCCCAAATTCAATAGCTTTCGTAAAATCCTCCATAGCTGCGCGTTGGTCGCCTAATTTTGCTTTTACAAAACCTCTACCATAGATCGCCTCGACTTTTTCAGGATCTAATTCTAAGGCTTTATTGAAATCCTCTAGTGCTCCTTTTTCCCCATTTTCCCCTCTGTAATTTTCTAACTGAACTTTGCAGAGCCCTGAATAATACCATTCGTCCGCTTTCTCTGGACTTAATTTTAATACTTCGGTGAAATCCGTTAAAGCGCCTTTAAAATCTCCCATTTTCATCTTGGAAAAAGCACGTCCAGAAAGGTAATTTGTGCGTTTAGGAGTGATTTCGATCGCCTTATTATAATCTTCAATACTACCTATGTAATCGCCTAGCTTTGATTTACTATCGGCTCTTACGGCTAAAGTGGGAGCGTAATCGGGTAATAATTCGAGTGATTTATTGAAATCGGTGATGGCACCTCGGTAGTTTTCTAATTTGTTTTTGGAAATACCTCTGCTTAAATACGTCGTTCCCTCTAAAGGATTCAATCGTATTGCTTCGTTGTAATCTTGAATAGCTAATGGGTGATTATCTTGCTTGCTATAACTTTGGCCACGACCAATAAAGGCTTCAAAATAATTAGGCTTTAATTCAAGTGCTTTATTGAAGTCCAAAATAGCTCCCTGGAAATCCTTTAAATTGTATTTCGCAAAACCCCTATTATAAAATGCAATAGAGTTGGGATTAGCGGCAGTTTTCTCAATTTCAATACTGAAATTGCGCAAGGCATCTGCGTAATTACCGGATTTATTTTGGTTCAAACCAATTTCTAAATGATTGATTTCCGTAGTCTGTGCTGATAAGGAGAAAAGGCAAGCCAAAAAGGCAAAGGCTAAAATGCCTACTTTGAATTTCATAGTAACTTATTTTTTGTAAAAATAAGCGAAATTACTGGCTTGTTAAAATTTGAATCCCTCCAAAAACAAGGATTAAAAACAGTGTTCTCAAAGCTGTTTTCTTCAAATAGGGATCAATTTGTGCGGCACTCATACCTGAATGCAATTCACGGAATAGTTGAATAATGGGATAAATACCTATGATAAGTAATTGTTGATTGATGCCTATTTTTATTCCAGCTACGAAAGGATAAGCATAGAAGCAGGTAATGGCGAGAATATAAAGGGCTTTCTGGTAGTAGAATCCGAACGTTTTTCCAATTCGCACTGGAATCGAGTTTTTCCCGGCTTTGATATCATTTTCGATATCTCGTAAATTATTCAGATTTAATACGGCTACTGAGAGAAATCCACATCCTGAGGCGGGTAATAAGATAGCATAATTCAAACTAAAGGTCTGAAGATAATAGGTGCCTAAAGTGCCAATTAATCCGAAAAATAAGAAAACGGATATGTCTCCTAAACCCATGTAGCCGTAAGGCCTTTTACCGACCGTGTAAGCGATGGCTGCCGCTATGGCAGCCAGTCCTAGGACTAAAAAAGTGCCCCATACTTCGACAGGAGCTTCTTTTAATCCAAAATACAATAAACAGATTCCAGATAAAAAAGAAAGAACTGCTGTCCAGATAACAGCAGTTCTCATCTCTTTTTGACTAATTTTTCCCGTTTGAACGGCTCTTAGAGCTACTTTACGATCAGCATTATCTACTCCATTAGAGTAGTCACCTAAATCATTCGCAAAGTTGGAAAGTATTTGTAATAACAGGGTAGTTAAAGTGGCAAGAATGGCAATGATTAGATCAAACTTTCCCGTGGCATATGCCAAGAAATTACCTAATAAAATACTTCCAACCGCCAACGGTAAGGTTCTTGGTCTAGCCGCATCCACCCATCTATTCATATTATTTTCCTATCGCCGCTAAAAATTCTGGACTGTTTGGCTTAATACCTGAAGCAAAAAAGTTTTGCAATTCGCCTTTCTCATTGATTACGTATTTGCAGAAG